>CADBNA010000082.1 GCA_902795835.1 uncultured Lachnospiraceae bacterium
ATGTAAGAAGCCGTTTTGGCGTTTATGAAGACACAGCCGCCGTTCAGATACAGCGTACCCGCCTCCGGCCCGTCCATAATGATTCCGGCTGCTTCAGAGAGAAACAGATATTTTCCCCAGGCAAAAGTAAGATCTGAATTCTCCGCCAGTATGCCATATTTCCGGTTGCCCTCGGTCTGCAGGCATCCGCATCCGCGGAAGACCGTATCGACGCGGGTCAGGATCGCAGCCTGTTCCGCATTTTCCGCTGTGTCCGCCAGATGATTACAGGATCCTTCCGTAAGTTCAATGGTCAGGCTGCTGCCGCTGACAGCCATGATAGCCGGCTCGGAAATGCCTTCAATGTCTGCATTGTCCAGAATCAGCGTCACATCGCCTTCGCCCGGGTCTACATACACGGTACCCTTCATGCTGCCGGTCAGGGTATAGGTTCCGGCTTCCTCTATCAGAAGTCTCTGAGAGTCGGTCCCATGCACTTCCGAAGTGGTTGTCTCACCCGTCGACGAAATGGCTGTCAGCGGTTCAGCTGCTGCAGGTTCAGCTGCTGCAGGTTCGGCCGCTGCAGGATCAGCCGCCTGCGATACAGCCGCTGCGGAAACGCCTGCGGATCCGGCCATCAGCAGGAGCATCGCAGAGAAGATTGCGGCCGCCCTTTTTCCTGTTCTGCAGTTAATCATCATACTCCATATCCTTTTCAAGAATGCTTCCGTTTACCGCATCGATATCATATTCATATTCGGCGCCATCTGCCGTGCGGAACGTTACGCTGAATTTTTCTATTCCGTCATCCAGTTCCTTGCGGCATTCCGTTACCGTGACTTCGTTTTCAGAGAATCCGGCATCCTTTATTGCGATCGCTGCAGCGTCCTTATCCGTAAGCGCGCCGGAAGCATCCGCGGCACCGGCGTCAGAGGCTCTGTCGGGATTCAGCAGCGCTTCGAATTCCAGATCATCGTCGGCTTCCCACTGCTCCTGGTCACGGGCAAGAACCGCTCCCGTCTCAGCGTCGATGTCATACTCATATTTTGTCTGTCCGTTGATGAAGAAGCTCACAACAAAGACATGCTTTCCGTTTTCAAAATCAGTGCCGGACTGATAGATGACCGCATCGCTGCCGTTTACGCCCGCGTCTGCCAGAGCTGTCTCTATAGCCTTCCCGAGTGCCTTTACGGATTCGTCCGGATCGGCGTTGGCATCTGCTTTCAGGTTGGCATATTCCAGATCATCGTCCGCATCCCAGGCTTCGGTATCGCCTTTCAGAATTTTCTGCGTTTCCATGTCGATTTCATATTCATATTTCGTCTGTCCGGGAATCAGGAAGCTGATATCATACTGATCCCTTCCGTTATTGAATTCCCACATGACTTTATACACAATGACATCACTTTCTGCGACGCCGGCATTTTCCAGTGCCATGGCCGCTGCGTCTTCGCCCGTAAAGTCCAGAGCCTGGACAGATGTCCCAAGTACTGCTGAAAAAAGCATCGCACCAATCACTGCACCAACTGTTCTTTTTTTCATAATTCCATCTCCTGTGTTGCATTTTTTTACGTTCCATATCGGTTGTCCCGCAGAACAGCCGATTACATTATATAGCATGATTCTGATACTTTCCATAGAAAAATACACAATATATAGTATTTAGTTTGTCGGGTTTCCTGTTCCTTGATACTATCAGCATAAGGAGCTTGTCACTTGCCTGTTGTGTCATTTATACTTATCTTATACAGTCGGGCGATTGCCAAAGTCTGAGGGAAAGAAATTGTTTGAAATGTTCACACAATTTCCCGACCGCATGCCTCTTTGCAATCACTTGATCTTATACAGATTGTGAAGGGTGGAAACGCTTTAAAGAGTCACGTTGGAAACATATAAAAAAGATGTATTACAGGGAGGATTCCGTATGATTTTTTATTTTACCGGAACGGGAAACAGCTACGCGGCTGCCATGGAACTGGAACTTCGCCTGCAGGACCGGCTGTATAATATTGCCGATTGCGTGAAACAGAAGACCTGTCATTTTTCTCCGGGGGAAGGCGAGGCTGTCGGCATCGTCTGCCCGGTGTATTACGGCGGATTGCCGACGATTGTATCTGCATTTCTGGCAAAGCTTCGTTTTGACAGGGAACCGGAATATCTGTATGGCCTGCTGACCTATGGGGGCATGGCGGCAGGAGCGGAAGGCGTGCTGCGTAAGCGCCTGCGGGATGCCGGCCATGAGGCGGATGCCGTGTGGCTGCTGAAGATGCCCGCGAATTATGCCATCCTCTATGAACCGACGTCTCAGGAGGCGGAGGAAGAGATTTTTGAAGAGGCGGAAAACAGGATGGAGCAGATCGTGACGGATATTCTGGACCGGAGAACAATCCGGGCACCGTTTAATCCTGCCGGAAAGGCATTATCCGCCGCCATGCTGCCAATGTATGAGCTGGCAAGAAAGACGGGTCCCTTCTATACGGATGATCAGTGCGTCAGCTGCGGCGCCTGCGCCAGAAGATGTCCGATGCAGGCCATCGAGATGATTGACGGAACGCCGACCTGGGTGAAGGATAAATG
>CADBNA010000083.1 GCA_902795835.1 uncultured Lachnospiraceae bacterium
ATACTCCGCCAAGTGTGTTTTACGGCAGTCAAAACAAACATCTTTCCTTCCGAGATACTCTGATCCTTCAGGATCTTTGTAGTCGATTCTTATCTCATAAGTTTCAATATAGAAACTGTCAGTATAGTTGCCGCACATATCGCAAATGCAACCTTCAGGACCTCTGTAGCCGCCCGTTACATTTTCAAGTCTCTTATCATTCATCTTCTTCATCATATCTTTGTCCTTCTTTCTCATATGTTTTCCGTATGGAAGATAGTTGTTTTCTTTTGATGAGTTAACTATAGCAGGGGATTTATCATAGAAGTGTCACAAGACTATCCATGACCTGTCAAAAAAAGATGCAGGAGGCGAAAACCGATTACTGCAGGGCCCTCACAAGCCCCCACTTCTGCGATTGGCGGGTAGTTGACACTGGACAATTTTGCGAAGACTAATGCTTTTGTCCAGTATTAATGGACGAATTTACATACTTTTCTAAAGTGTCCAATAGGTATGATCTATGAGTTTCTCTGAAAACAGGGCTGCATCACATGTAAAAATGCGGCAGCCCTCCTTTTCGTCCTATGCTGTTTTCAGCCTGTCAAATATTTCTCCGAGTTTCCGGATCTGCTCCTTTAATGCAGTCACAACATCTTCCTTCCGAATGGAGGGAACGCTGTTTATGATGCCGTCCAGAAGATCAGATACCGCGTTTCCCGAAGAAGGGTCTTCCAGCAGTGTAACAATCCTCCTTATCTTCCTTCCCTGTTCGATACACTTCTCTCTTACCAAGGCGCCATATGCGGCAGGATCATGCAGAGCAAGGTCCATCCATGGGTCAAAAGGAGGCGACGCTCTTCCTGAAATATACATCTCCCCATCATGGATCCATTCCCCTTCGGGTTTTCCATACGACATGCCCTCCGGAAGAAAAAACCGCAAAGAGCGGTATCCGGAACGGAAGCCTGCCAGTTTCTTCTCTTCCTCTGTCAGCAGATGAAGGCCATCCAGTATGCTCTCCTCTTTTCGAATATCATGCATCCTTTCTTCCTTTGCTTCATAGAGATAGAGAATGCCGGCTGTTTCTGCCAGTTCAACCTCCGCATCATGAAGCGTCATGCCTGTCATACCGATCAGAAGATCCAGCGAGTTCGCCCTCGCTCCGCAGGCCAGGCAGAAAAATGACCGGTCTGCGCCTGCATTGCCAAGATGCCTGTCCTCATGGAAGGGACAGAGCAGTTTCACCCACCGGCTTCCTTTATCCTTCCTTGCCTGATAAGCTCCGCCGTATTTGAGGGCCACGGTACTGGCCGGGACCAGCCTGATAAGGTCCTCCTTGTCATCCGGGGTAAAAAAGTATTTTCCCATTACCCCATCTCCCGGCCGGATTTCCGCAGGCTCTCAAGCTGCCTGATCCGGCAGTGTTCCATCTGTTTTTCCGCGCAGTACTCGGAAAACAGGCCGGCATCAATGACTTCTCCCATCAGTTTGTGCCAGTACGCAATGTTCCTGCTGTTCATCGAGGCAAGGCATGCAAAATACGCATCCAGTGCCGCCTGCACGAGTGTCTTTCCGTAATCCATAATCATCCTCCATTTGTGTGTATAAGACGAGCTCACTCTTCTCATCTGTTAACGGTTGTATATGGAACATGACAGGATAAAATGAAAACAACCGTATTTACATTGCAGAGAATCCTGCATCTGTATAAGAGAATTCACAGGCGAGCAAGATTTACAACTTCTGCTTTAAGGGAAGACTATTGGTCTTTGGGAACAAATAATTCACTGTAATTCGTATTTGCTTGTTTCGGTATAACATTTACTATTCCTTTTTCTCCGAATACAATTATATTAGCGGAATGCAAACAATTGCAGATATCACAGGAGGAAAAACAATGCTGTCGCCAAAAGAAAATGCTCTTCGCATGATCTATCATGAAAATCCTGAGTACATACCCATGACTTTTGAAACCTTTGCCGTCATTGGTATGCCCCTGTCAGGCGCTCTTGATGCCCCACTTCAGTCAGGGTATGATCCCTTTGGTATTTACTGGCATGTCGATTCACTGGGAGGAATACCGGATAATTCCAAATTCCTGTTCGAAGATATTGCAGACTGGGAAAAATATGTGAAAATCCCGGATGTCAGCGACATAGATTTCAAAGGATGGGCAGAACGAGAATTATCGGGAATAAACCGTGATGAAAAGCTGGTAACCTACTATCACAGCACCGGCATTTGGGAAAGAGCCGCATCATTTATGGGATTTGAAAACACCATGATCAATATGGTAGAAGATCCGGATTCCTTTGACAGCCTGCTTGCAGCCCTGACAGAATACCGGATCACCGTTGCCAGGAATATCATTGATGCATACAGTCCTGACATATATGTAGACTTTAATGACGTTGCTACTGCCAGAAGCCTGTTCATGTCGCCGGATATGTATCGGGAATTGTTCAAACCTCATGTGCAGGAAATCATCGATTATGTGACCAGCCGTGGAGTTATTTATGAACAGCACTGCTGCGGGAGATGTGATGATTTGATCGAAGACTGGATTGAGATGGGTGTCAAAATGTGGCACAGCGCCCAGACTATGAATGATATCGTCGGGATCCAGAAAAAACATCCCGATTTTACGATTGAAGGCGGTTGGGACAGTTCAGGTATTCCCGGTATGATCAGTGCGACCGAAGAAGATGTCAGAAAAGAAGTGAAGCGCTGCCTGGATGAATACGGACACCAGGGCAGTTTCATCCTCTGCCCTGTACTCGTCAATGAAAACGGAAACGCACTGCTCTCAGGAAAAGATGACCGCTTCCCGGCAATGTTTGACGAATGGGGAAAATACCGGAATCTGTAATGGAGGCATTATTTCAGCTGATTATATATAAGCAGTGACAGTAATACATAATTCCGTTCATAGTCGTTATCAAAGTCAATGATATTGAGACGCTTAATGCGGTTTATTCGATATGTGACCGTGTTCTTGTGAATAAACAGAGTGGACGCGGTTCTGGAAATACTTCTTTCTGTAAACAGATAGGCCTTTAATGTTTGCAGCAAAGAAGTATTTTCCTTTTTTTCAAGATCTGCAAGAATGTCGACCGCAGGATGCAGACTGTGCAGCTTGAAGACCGTTTCGGTTTCATTAAGAAGTGCAGAAATGGCAATATCCGCAAAGCAGCTGACAAAACTGCCGGAACAGGCAGAAGCCATTCTTGCCTGTTCCAGATAATACTTTGATACAGCAAGATCCCGGTATGGATTGCTCACTCCGCAGGTGATGGAAAAAGAGCCTGCAATCTCTTTCAGCTTCCCGAAAATTATGTGCAGAAAATCTTCCGAGCCATACAGAAGCATAATCAGTTGTCCGTCCTCATTCAGGACAATGCAGTCTCCTATCCGGTTCTGCAGAAACCTGGTAAGCGCCGGTTGAAACACCTCCTGTGACATGCGGATAACCCCAATCTGAAACCATTCATCTTCTGCTGTTTTTAGGAACGATTTAAGATAATCATGTGATCTCGCAATTTCCCTGTCAAACAGAATATTATGCAGGAAGAGTGCAGCAGAGTCTTTTACCGAAAGAGAAGACTTATGCCCGGCATCCGGATGAACAATAAAAGAAAGCGCATTTGCTATAATCTCAGAAATATCCTTCTCAAAAGGTGTGACAGGCTTATCAGATGCCACAATCAGAGATCCCAGAAAAGCGCCTTCTGAGGACTCGTACCTCTGAACAATTCCATAATTGTAAGGAGCCGCTGAAGGTTCCTCAAAAAGTTCTCCGTAGCGATGTTCCCGCAATAAAGTGTGCGTTATATTGTCCGGGTTGCGAAGTATAGAATCCGCTGATATTTCTCTGTCTCGAACCATTCCATCCCAAAAAGGGTTCACGTACTCATTTGTATATGTCTGTGATATAGCAAGAATCCGGTAGTCCGGGGCGAGTATAAAAGAAGGACCAATCATATCCTGACAAAGATCAAGTATTGCCTGTTCAGCATCTCCTGACAGCGCTGCACGCTGAAGGGCATGCTCAAGTTCACTGAAATAGTCAAAAGCTGCAAGAACCTTATTAAACACAGCATTGATCTCGTTTGACTGCAGGCTGATGGCATCCTGATTATGCATCAGAAGGATTTCATCAGATTCGTTTTCCGAAATAAAGTCACATGTCCTGCCAACAAAAACACAGTCTTCCTGCATTTCAAGGTTTTCTGTGAACAGCCTGGCATTTGTGATAGTCCTCTCCCCGCTCACTACAACAGTAATCGGATGGTACTCACGAAGCCAGTAGCTCAGCATATTCATACTCAGTTTCATGACGATCCCTTCCAGATATCAGGTCTGCACAGTTTTATCATTTCTATTTTATTCTTTATCCTCCAAAAAGTAAAATCCTCAGCGTTCTGTTGGCTTTCTGCACAACCATTACTTTTTAATAAGGGATTCTGCTTCTTTCCTGGCCAGCAGCGCGTTCAGTTCCCTGTTGCTGATCTTTTTCATGTTCAGCGGGGCGATATGCACCAGCACCGGCTCCGCGTCCTTATAGTCAAAGGTTCTGGAAGTCTGGCATACAAACCAGCCTGTAGGGCTTCTCGGGAACCACTTGACCAGATCCCTGTCGTCAATCTTCTCTTCCCTTCCCACTGTCCGGACCACCACTTCCACATCTTCTTTCCGCTTCAGCTTGCCTGCAAATACCAGGCCGCTGTTTGCGATAACCGAAGACGGCATGTCGGCGATCTTCTGGGTGACGGCCATAATGAAAAGCCCGTATCCGGCGGACTGGTCCAGGATCTGCTCAAACTCGGATTCACCGGATAAGGTAAGGTCATTTCTTCCGCCTGCCTTATCGGAGCCCGTGAGCACCTCATTTGCCTCCTCAATCACAAGAACTGTTTCAAACTGATCTTCTGCCAGGAACCCCCCTTCATGCGCAAGGGCAAATTTATAGAACCCGGAGGTAATCGCCCCGAATATAAAGTTCTTAAAGGTGTTTTCCAGTCCTTTTGATTCCAGAACCGTCACCTCATCGCCGCCGATCAGTTCATCGATCGAAATCCCGTCCGACGTGCCGTAGAGCCGCCGCTCAATCGAGTACTCCCTGGCAAAGCAGGACAGTCTCTCCAGAAGCCTGGCATAGGCATCTGCCGTGTCGTTGCCGCTTTTGCCGTATCCGCCTCTGGGATCCTCCCTTTTAAGCTTCTGTTCCAGCATCCTCTTATAAATCTTCTCAAAGCACACCTGCGCGGACAGTTCCGGGACCGTATCCTTCCAGTTGTCCTTATCACATGCCAGAAAGACACCCGCTTCCGTGTACAGCGCGTATACAACATCCGCGATCATCTGCTTGCCTCGCTCCAGAAGGCCGTATGCCCTGCAGTAGATGTCTATGATGCCGTCGATCCAGATCTGCGGCCACACGCCGTACGAGATCTTCCACGGATTGATCTTAACCGGCCAGAAATTCGGGTCTCCCAGGGAATAGAAATTGAAGCGCTCCGGCTCGACATACCTGGCAATGCCCCGCCAGTCCTGCTTTGGATCCATAATCAGGATCCGCATGCGTTTCCCGGTCCCGCTTCTCCTGATCCCGGAGAGTTCCGTTACCAGGCGCATGGCCGCCACCGTCTTGCCGGAACGGGAGGCCCCGGTAAAGAAGCCGTGCATCAGCCGCATCTCCTCAATCCTGTATTCGCTCTGCGTATGGTAGCCGCTCCTGAAATCATACCGCTCCGCGTTCAGGACCGTGCCCATATATATCTCCCCCTTCATCATGGCCGGCGCGACAAATTTCGGGATGTCCTGAACAACGCTGAATGTGCCGCCTTCCGACACCCTGGGAAGGTGGGTATAGGCCGTAAACTCATCCGAAAGAAGCATTGTGCAGTATCTGTACGGCTGTTCTCCGCCCGTATCCTCCCTTGAGATGTCGCTGGAAAAAGCTCCGAAGTGATACAGCAGGTGCTTCTGCTCCTTTTCGGTCAGTTCCAGCACCTGCAGGGGCTGTCTCATGGCCTCCTCATTCTGCCAGGCGGATTTTGCGACGGTTTTGGCCATTGACAGGGCTTCTGCCGTGGGACAGGCAATGTAAAGGTACGTATAGAAGGCGCCCCCGCCCCGGAGGGATCGTTTCAGCCGGTCGTTCTGGAATTCCATGATCTCCAGGAGGTCTTTGACGCCCTGGTCCATCCACTGGTAGGATTTGCTGTATCCGATCGATGGCCCCAGTCCCATGGATGAACTGGTTCCCATCGTTGTCATTCTGCTAAGGCCATTGCTGATGCCGTGGCTGCTTCCCCTGCTTTCCGTATAGCTCTGTCCGTTGGATATGCCTTCTGTCCGGCCAGAATTTTCCCCATAGCTTTCCGTCTCGCTCGTGGAAGAAGACCTGCTTACGGACTGCCCCGTCGTCCGGCCGAATGTCCGGCTCTCTGATACGCTTTCGCTCTGGCCTTCCGAGTAGCCTAAGCTGACTCCGTGGGTGAGGCCGAATGTCTGGCCGTCGCTTACGGACTGGCTTACGCCCCAGCTCTCCCCTGCCGTCCGGGACTGTGAGATGCCGGCACTGTTTCCAAAACCTGCCGACATGTTTTCCGACGCGTTTACGCCCCATCCCTGCGACATGCCGCGGCTGGCGGATTCCCCGTACGACTCATTCGCGCCGAAGCCTTCTGATAGTCCAACGCCTGTGGAATAGCCCTCCGACTCACCAAGGCTGACGCTTCGCCCCGCGCCTGCGCCGGATGAGGCGGAACTTCCCATTCCGTGACTGAAACTGACCCCTTCGCTGAATCCCGCGCCGGATGACGCGCCGTATCCGAGGCTTTCACCGAGGCTGACGCTCTGGCCTTCCGTCCGGGTCCCGGTCTGCGTGTGCGTGCCGGAGAGGTTCCCGCCGATATTTGCCGTCTCGCCCAGGCCTATACTCAGGTTTCCGCCTCCTCCTGCTGTATGTCCCTCGCCGTAGGAATAGCTGTTGTTCATCCCGGCGTTAAAGGA
>CADBNA010000084.1 GCA_902795835.1 uncultured Lachnospiraceae bacterium
CCAGATGCGGAACGCAACCTGGCTGTACGGGGCAAGCGGCATGAATTTCTATGTCAGCATGTATAATGATTATATCGATCGCTTTCACAACAGCATGGCGATGAATACCAGCGCCTCGACCTACTCCTACGGAGGGCTGGACCGGCGCAGCGAGCTGGAAGCCCTGATGGGCGTCAACCATTTCTTCACGTCCGCCGACAATCCGATCCTGCCTGCCGGATTTGAAGAGCAGGAGGCGGAAGCCGTCGTACGCGTCACAGCAGACAGCGCAGAGCAGGCTGTCCGCTCCTATCGCTCCGACAGCTATCATCCGCTGTTCCTGACATTTGACAGGGCTGTGAATGAGGCTGACTGGGCCGAACTCTCTCCTGTTGAAAAGCAGCAGGTGCTCCTGCAGGCCGTCGTACCGGCCGGCACTGTCTCTGTTGATTATTCACAGGATCCCGGATCTGAAACCGCCGCAATCGGCGAACTGGAGATCGACCGGTCAGACTTGGCATATTCCATTCTGTCAGAAGAAAACCTGTCTGTGGAAAGCGGAGCGTCCGGGTCTTGTATCGTCCGCGTAGATGCGTCTGACGGAAAGCTGGTCCTGGCACCGGATTCTGGTGAATGGGCAGACGGTGATGAGTATTATATCTATTTCAACGATATATCTTTTGAAAATGCCGACAGAGAAGGCTATGCGATCAGTGTGAATGCCCTGGCAGATGGCAAACCCGTGCCGAATGCTTCCGACAGCTTCCGCGGCAGTACCTGGTACAATCCGTATTACGGAGGAAAGACGCACTGGCTGCTGAATCTGGGCATCCTGCAGGAGCCTGCCAACCGCCTGCAGATCACGTTCCAGACGCCGGGAACGTATACCATCGGTGACATCCGCCTGTACCGGCGGACGGCAGACTCCATCCAAAAAAACCTGCACAGTCTGCACAGCGCTGCCGAAAATATCTTCTGTGATACAAACCAATATGGCTGCGATGTCACCGTGGAAGAAGGCACCTGGCTGTTCCTCTCCGTTCCCTGGTCAACGGGCTGGAAGGCCGAAGACAACGGCGAACCTGTTCCGGTTCTGCGGGCAGATGAAGCCTTCATGACGGTCCGCCTGGCGCCCGGGGAACATCATATCGTTTTCCGCTATGTTACACCGGGCCTGCTGCCGGGACTGGCGTCAAGCGCAGCTGCCGCTCTTATACTTCTTGTCCTCTGCCGCCGTAAGAATACGTCCCGAAAAAAATGAGCATTCGTTTTCCTTTATTTTATCGCCAACTATCCGCACCATATGCTATACTCAGATATGGCAGTTTTTCTTCATATTAAGTATTACAGCTATTATTAAACAGTAGAAAGCAGGACAGGCAATGAAACTGGACAATCTGAAAATCGGTAATCTGCGTATTCCTAACCTGAGCAGGAAAACAAAGCGTCTTCTGCTCCTGGTGACGGGCCTCGTCATGGTGGCGGCCATTGTTCTTCTGGGGCTGGCAGCTGTCAGGATGCGCCGGGTTCAGGAAGAAGCCGCTGTCTATGAAACCCATTTTCTTGAGGGGACGAAGATCAACGGCGTTGATGTTTCGGGAAAGACTGCGGAAGAAGCCGAAAAAGCCGTCCTTGCCTCTTCGGGAGACTATTCCATAGATCTGATCTTCCGGGAAAACAGAATGGAAACCCTCCGGGGCGATGACATCGGCTTCCGGTATGTAACCGGTGATGCGTTCTCCCGGCTGCTGGATGACCAGAACACGGATGAGCTGTATCAGCAGATGCTAAAGGGCGAAGAACTGAAGGCTCCCGCCCCGCTGACAGTGCCCCTGACAGCGGAATATGACGAGCAGCTGCTTCGGCGGGCTGTCCACGCACTGCCGGAACTGCAGGTAACGTCTATGTCACCCGCAAAAGACGCATACATGGATTATGCGGATGCCAAATATGTGGTAATACCGGCAAACCCCGGCACCATGCTGTATCCGGATAAGGTACTCGAGGCCGTCCGTCTGGCAGTCGCCGGCGCAGAGACGACTCTGGACCTCTCCGCCTCCAAAGACATCTATGAACAGCAGGCCGGCACTTCCACCTCTCTGGAAAAGGATTTGCAGGAAAAAGCAGACAAATTGAATGAACTGGTGCCGGGCAGCATCACCTATACCCTGCCGGGCGGGCGGGAAACCGTGCTGAACGGCCCTGTCATGCGGAAGTGGCTGGAAGAAGATTATAACGGAGATCCCTACAAGGATGACTACAGCTGGGAAATGCATCTGCAGGAGTACGTAGAAGATCTTGCGGAATCTGTTGATACGGTAGGGATGACCCGTACGTTCCACTCAACCGGCGCCGGAGATATCCGCATCAGCGGAGGTAATTACGGCTATGAGATCAACCAGGAGGAAGAGCTGGAGAAGCTGCGGGAAGAACTGGAAAACGGCACGGTAGTCACAAGAGAGCCCGTCTGGACTTCCTGGGAGACCTCCGAAGAAAACAACGGCTTCGGCAACAGCTATGTTGAGATCGACTGCAGCCGGCAGCACTTGTGGATCTATGTCGACGGCGAAGTCGTCCTTGAGACAGACGTCGTGACCGGCATGATGAACGGCAAGATGGCCACACCGGCCGGAACCTGCCTGCTGATGGGAAAAGAACGCGATACCGAACTGGTCGGCGAGTACTTTGAATACCGCACCCCCGTATCCTACTGGATGCCCTTCAACGGCGGCGTCGGCATGCACGACGCCTGGTGGCGCTCCGAATTCGGCGGCAGCATCTATCTCTGGGACGGCTCAAACGGCTGCATCAACATGCCGACCGACATGGCGGAGAAAGCCTTTGATATCGTAACTTTCGAAATGCCGATCGTAGTATACTATTCCGAAGATCTGCCGGATGAGACGTCATCACTGGCATATTATTAAGAGTATTGTGAATCAGTGAGTCAGGGGACGACGTATCTCCTGACTCATTTTTTTCTCGATAAATCAAGCCAGTGAATCAGGGTACGGAATGAGTCATGGGATGTATCTCCTGACTCAATTTTTTGCAATACGGCAGGAACCGGTTTGCAATCTTTAAACACATAAAAATGAGTCAGGAGACACGTCTCCTGACTCACTTTTAGCTCCCCGAGTTGGGCTCGAACCAACAACCCTTCGGTTAACAGCCGAATGCTCTGCCATTGAGCTATCGAGGAATGCTGAAGGTATTA
>CADBNA010000085.1 GCA_902795835.1 uncultured Lachnospiraceae bacterium
CAGCCCCCCTATACGCTGATGGACTTTTTCCCGGATGATTTCCTGATCATCATTGACGAGTCGCATAAGACGCTTCCCCAGCTGGGGGCGATGTATGCGGGCGACCGCTCGCGAAAGACGACCCTGGTAAACTATGGATTCCGCCTGCCGTCAGCACTGGATAACCGGCCGCTGAGCTTCGGGGAGTTCGAGGAGCGGATTGACCAGATTATGTTTGTGTCGGCCACTCCGGGAGAGTATGAGGAGCAGCATGAAATGCTCCGCGCGGAACAGATCATCCGTCCTACGGGGCTGCTGGATCCCCTCACGGAGGTGCGCCCCGTGGAGGGGCAGATTGATGACCTGATCGGTGAAATCCGGAAGGAGACGGCGGCGGGGCACAAGGTGCTGGTGACGACCCTGACAAAGCGGATGGCGGAAGACCTGACCGGCTATATGAAGGATGCCGGCATCCGGGTGAATTACCTGCATTCTGACATCGATGCCCTGGAGCGCACGAAGATCATCCGGGATATGCGCCTGGACAAGTTTGATGTGCTGGTAGGCATCAACCTTCTCAGAGAGGGACTGGATATTCCCGAAATCTCCCTTGTCGCCATTCTCGATGCAGATAAAGAAGGTTTTCTGCGGTCTGCGACTTCCCTGATCCAGACCATCGGAAGAGCTGCGAGAAATGCGGACGGGCATGTCATCATGTATGCGGACAGCATTACGGATTCCATGCGGATCGCCATGGATGAGACATTCCGCCGCAGAGAGATTCAGCAGCGGTATAACGAAGAGCACGGCATTACACCGCAGACGATCCGGAAGGCTGTCCGCGACCTGATCAGCATTTCCAGGGATACGGCGCAGCAGGATGCGGCTTTCGAGAAGGATCCGGAGTCCATGAGCCGGAAGGAACTGGAAAAGCTGATTCGCCGGACGGAAAAAGAGATGAGAGCCGCGGCTGCGGAGCTCAACTTCGAGATGGCCGCCCAGCTGCGTGACCGCATGCTGGAGCTGCGGGAGCACCTGAAGGAAGCCCGCTGAAAAATGAGAACGGATGCTGTTCCGGAAAACGAAGGACAGAGTAAAGGACAGAGCGAAAGATAGAGCGAAGAACAGAGCGGAGGATAGTCCCCGGCCATGGGCGGTTTTCGTTTACAAACAGCAGATGCTGCTTTATAATCAATAAATAAGGTTATGCATAGAAGGTGTGGGAGGTTTTATGAAAAAAATATTATTTGCTGCTTCCGAGTGCGTTCCTTTTGTTAAGACCGGAGGACTGGCGGATGTCGCCGGTTCCCTGCCGAAATGCTGTCAGAAGGAGTACTTCGACTGCCGGGTCGTGCTGCCCAAATATTCTTCCATCGATTCAAAATATGTCAGCCAGATGGAATTTGTGACGAACTTTTATATGGATCTGAACTGGCGGCAGCAGTATGTCGGCATTTTCCGTCTGGAATATGAGGGCGTAACGTTTTATTTCATAGACAACGAGGAGCATTTTTCCGGAGACCAGATCTATGCAGGCATGCCGTGGGATCTGGAGAAATTTGCGTTTTTCTCCAAGGCGGTTCTGTCTGTCCTGCCTGCCATCGATTTCCGGCCGGATATCATTCACTGCCATGACTGGCAGACAGGTCTGATACCCGTCTATCTGCATGAAAGATTCCAGGACAATCCGTTCTTCCAGGGAATCAAGAGTGTGTTTACGATCCACAATCTGAAATTCCAGGGCGTCTGGGACAAGGAGACCATTAAGAGCATCACCGGCCTCTCCGAATACTACTTCACGCCTGACAAACTGGAATACAACAAGGACGGCAATTATCTGAAGGGCGGACTGGTATATGCAGATGCCATCACGACCGTTTCCTCCACCTATGCGGAAGAAATCAAGATGCCGTTCTACGGAGAGGGTCTGGACGGACTGCTGCGGGCCCGCGCGAATGACCTGCGGGGCATCGTAAACGGCATTGACTATGATGAATACAATCCCGCCACGGATGCGCTTATTGCCCAGCGGTACACGGCGAAGAATTTCCGCAAGGAGAAGGTGAAGAACAAGACCGCCCTGCAGAAGCAGCTGGGACTGGATGTGGATCCCAAGGCCATGATGATCGGCCTGGTATCACGCCTGACGGACCAGAAGGGTCTGGACCTGATCGCCTATATGATGGAGGAACTGTGCCAGGACAGCATTCAGCTGGTGGTTCTGGGAACGGGAGATCCCAAATACGAGAACATGTTCCGGCATTTTGCCTGGAAATATGACAAGAAGGTCTCGGCGAATATTTATTATTCCAATGAACTGTCGCACAGAATCTATGCCTCCTGTGACGCATTCCTGATGCCTTCCCTGTTTGAGCCCTGCGGACTGAGCCAGCTGATGAGCCTGCGGTACGGAACGGTGCCGATCGTCCGCGAGACCGGCGGCCTGAAGGATACCGTCGAACCCTACAATGAGTATGAGAGCACGGGTACCGGCTTCTCCTTTACAAACTACAATGCACATGAAATGCTGGGGACAATCCGCTATGCGGAACGCATCTACTATGACCGCAAGCGCGAGTGGAATAAGATTATCGACCGCGCAATGGCCATGGACTTCAGCTGGCAGAAGTCTGCACTGCAGTATCAGGAGCTCTACGACTGGCTGATCGGATAAGAACGGACACTCACGGAACGGACAGGCGGGAATCCGGCTGGACAGTATTGCGGATGAACAGATGATGACCTGTATGGTGAAGCCTCCGGAAGTGAAAAACGGAGGCTTTTTCATTATTCTGTAAAGATTTTGCAGTTGTTCCTATAAGAAAATAGGGGTATAATATGACATTATGTCCGCAGACTGCAGGCGGACAAGTGGAAAAGAGGCATTCATATGAATCCAAAGACATTGAAGTTTATTATCAAGCGGCTGATTCTGGGCATTTTTACGATCTGGGTTGTGATCACACTCACATTTTTCATCTCTCATGCCGTTCCCGGCGGTCCCTTCGTCGGTGAGAAGGCAGTCACACCGGCCGTGCAGCATGCCATGGAGGCAAAGTACGGACTCGACAAACCGGTATTCCAGCAGTATCTGACCTATCTGAATGATGTGGTTCATTTCCGCTTCGGGCCTTCCCTGAAGCAGCGCGGACGCATGGTCATCGATATCATGGGAGACGGACTGCGGACCTCGGCAAAGCTGGGCGTTATTGCAGCCTGCCTGGCGCTTGCTGTCGGCATCGTTCTCGGTTCCCTGGCCGCGCTTCGGAGAAACACGTTTATTGACAGGGTTATCATGGTCATTACCACGGCGTTCGTATCCATGCCGTCCTTTATCATGGGGTCGCTCCTGCTGATTCTGTTTGCCATCAGGCTGAAGCTGCTGCCGGCAAACGGCTCCACGCCGGCCGGGCTGATCCTCCCGGTTATTACGCTGAGTCTGTCCCCGATGTCCTATATCACCCGGCTGACAAGGTCATCCATGCTGGATGTGCTGGGACAGGATTATATCCGGACAGCAAAGGCCAAAGGCGTTTCCGGCCCCAGGATCATTTTCGGCCACGCGCTGAAAAACGCCCTGATTCCCGTCATTACCTATTTCGGCCCGATGATGGCGTATATCGTTACCGGATCCCTGGTTGTCGAACAGATCTTTGCAGTGCCGGGGATCGGCAGATCTTTTGTGCAGAGCATCATCAACCGCGACTATATGCTGCTTATGGGCACTACCATTGTGCTGGCCACTCTGATCGTTATCATGAACCTGATCAGTGATATCCTGTACAAAGTCGTTGACCCGCGCATCAATCTCGAATAGGCGAAAAACAGGAAAAGGGGAAGAATACTATGGACAGCAGCAATCTGATGAGGCTGAGCGCGCAGGTCAATGTCGACGACCTGATGCCGGCCAGCGCAGAAGAAAAAGAGTATATGGTCAGGATGAGGGAGTCGACGACCTTTTTCCGTGACGGCGTGAACCGCCTGAAAAAGAACAAGGTCGCCATGGTAAGCTTTTTTATCATTGTCATCATTACACTGGCCGCGATTTTTGTGCCCATGTTCTGGCCGTATAAATACGAGTCAATGCTGGGCATGCGTCCCGGCAAGCCGGTAGACGCTTCTTTTAACAACCTCAGGCCGTTTGAATATTCCCGGAGTGAGCTGGCCAGGATCGAAGACGGGGAAAAGGTATTCCCGCATCTGTTCGGGACGGACTCTGCCGGAAGAGACTATTTTATCCGTGTTGTCTACGGCACGAGGATTTCTCTGGCAGTCGGCTTTTTTGCCAGTATTATCGTCCTTGTGATCGGCCTGCTGGTCGGGTCGATATCCGGATATGCGGGAGGTATTGTTGATATGATCCTGATGCGGATCGTAGACATTATCTATTCCCTTCCGGACATGCTAATGGTCATCCTGCTGGCCGTCGTCATGAAGGCTTCTCTCGGGCAGGCGCTGGAAGGCACGATTCTGGAAAAGATCGGGTCCAATATCATCTCGCTGTTTATCGTGTTTGCCCTGCTGTACTGGGTCAGCATGGCCCGGCTGGTGCGCGGCCAGATTCTGTCGCTGCGCGAGCAGGAATACGTACTTTCCGCAAGGGCGACCGGCGCAAAGGGAAGCTGGGTAATCCGCAAACACCTGATTCCCAACTGCGTGTCCGTCATCGTGATATCGACAGCGCTCCAGATCCCGAGTGCCATATTCACGGAAAGCTATCTGTCCTTCCTGGGACTGGGCGTCAATGCACCGATGCCTTCTCTGGGATCCCTGGCATCCGATGCCCTGAACGGCATCAGTTCCTATCCTTACAGACTTGTAATTCCGGCAATTGTAATCTCGCTGATCGTACTGTCGCTGAATCTGTTCGGCGACGGCCTGCGGGATGCTTTTGATCCGAAACTGAATGCGTAAGGGGGAGGGAGAAGAATGACAGCATCCAATGATACAAAAGAAGTCAGTACATATAATCAGGATCCTGCTGCGGCACCTCTTCTGGCAGTGACAGACCTGCACACTTCCTTCTTCACGGACGCCGGAGAAGTGCGTGCCGTCAACGGCGTTTCCTTCCGGCTGGAACGGGGAAAGGTCCTGGGCATTGTAGGAGAGTCCGGATCCGGCAAATCCGTAACGGCCTATTCCATCATGCAGATTCTGACCGGCACCGGCCGCATTGTCTCCGGATCCATCAAAATGGACGGACAGGAACTGGTGGGCGCCGGAGAAAAGGTGATGAAGAACATCCGCGGCAACCGCATCTCCATTATCTTTCAGGATCCCATGACCAGTCTGAATCCGACTTACACGATCGGGAAGCAGCTGATGGAGGCCATACTGCTGCACACTGACCGCAATAAACAGCAGGCGTATGAGCGCGCGGTGGAGATGCTGCGTCTGGTCAATGTCAATGAGCCTGAGAGGCGGATGAAGCAGTATCCCTATGAGTTCTCCGGCGGCATGAGACAGAGGGTCATGATTGCCATGGCGCTGGCCTGCGAGCCGGATATCCTGATCGCCGATGAGCCGACTACAGCCCTGGATGTGACGATCCAGGCGGGCATCCTGGAACTGATGAAGGACATCCAGGAAAAAATCGGCATGGCCATCATCATGATCACGCATGATCTGGGAGTCGTGGCACAGCTGTGTGATGAGATTATCGTCATGTATGCCGGCTCTGTATGCGAGCAGGGCACGGCGGATGAGATTTTCTACAATCCCAGACATGAGTATACCAAGGGCCTGCTTCGTTCTATCCCCACCTCGGCAAATTCGGGACAGAAGCTGCAGCCGATCACCGGCACGCCGATTGACCTGCTGAATATGCCGAAAGGCTGCCCGTTTGCGCCGCGCTGTGACGAGGCCATGAAGATCTGCATCCGGGAGCGCTGCGAGAGCATGGACATCAATGCGGATCACAAAGCGGCCTGCTGGATGAATGTGAAGGAGGTGCTGCAGTCATGAGCGAAGAAGCAAGAAGCGTACAGCCCCTGATCCGGGTCAGTCACCTGAAGCAGTATTTCAATATCAATACCGGCTTCTTTCAGAGCAAACCTCTGAAAGCGGTCGATGATATATCCTTTGATATCATGGAGGGAGAGACCCTCGGACTGGTCGGCGAATCCGGATGCGGAAAGACGACTGCAGGCCGCACCATCCTGCACCTGTACAAGCCTACGGCGGGAGAGATTGTTTTCCGCGGGAAAAAAATCGTGAGCCGTCAGGATGTCCACGAATTCCGAAAAAAAGCCACCATGGTTTTCCAGGATCCCTATTCCTCGCTGAATCCGAGGATGACCGTTGCCGACATTATCGGCGAACCTCTGGACATTCACCATTTGTACAGCACGAAGCAGGAGCGCAGGGACAGGATACTGGAGCTGATGGATCATGTCGGACTGAACAGCGAACATGCTGCCCGGTATGCGCATGAGTTCTCGGGAGGACAGCGGCAGCGTGTCGGTATTGCCCGGTCTCTTGCCGTCAATCCGGATTTTATCGTCTGCGATGAGCCGGTATCCGCGCTGGATGTTTCCATACAGGCGCAGGTCATCAACATGTTCGATGAGCTGCAGGACCGGCTGCATCTGACCTACCTGTTTATTGCGCATGATCTTCTGGTTGTCCGCCATATTTCTGACCGCATTGCCGTCATGTATCTGGGCAGAATGGTGGAACTGGCGGATGCCGGCGAGATCTATGACCGGCCCCTGCATCCTTATACGAAGGCCCTGATCTCCGCCGTGCCGGTACCGGATCCGAAGGAGGCCAGAGCAAATAAGAGAATCTCCCTGAGCGGTGAGATTCCCAGTCCGCTCAATGCGCCCGCCGGATGTCCGTTCCACACCAGATGCGCCTATGCGACGGATGCCTGCCGGGAGAGCATGCCCGCTTTTGAAGAGGTGGAAAAAGGCCGTTTCGTCGCCTGCCACAGGGTAAAGGAGATCAACTGAACAGGCGCAGCTTTTTAACATGGTTTACAGACCGCAATGGTCTGCAAATATAACTCTTTCAGGAGAAAAGAAAGGAGAAAAGAAACATGAAGATCAAGAAAGTCATGTCACTTGCCGTGGCTTCAGCCATGGTGCTGAGCATGGCAGC
>CADBNA010000086.1 GCA_902795835.1 uncultured Lachnospiraceae bacterium
TGATCTGTTTTCAGAGGTTTTGATTAAAAGGAAGCCGGAGGCAGCCAATATTATACTGAAGTATCTCCCGCTCTGCGCGGGCGTGCTCTGCCTGCTGGGCGGCATTATACTGCACCCGGCATTGCTGCTTCCCGGGGCGGTTCTGCTGGGCCTGGGCATATGGCTGATGCCCAGGCAGGACATAGAATATGAGTATTCCTACGTAAATGGTCTGCTGGACATCGACTGTATATACGGAAAGCGCAGCCGGAAACGTCAGGCTTCCTATGACCTGAGCCAGATGGAGATTATGGCTCCGGCGGGGTCGCCATTTCTGGACAATGCAGGCGGAAAGGCACTGAAGACGGTGGATTACAGTTCCGGCTATGAGACGGACAGAGGATCCGTCTATGCCGTGGTTATTCCCTATAACGGCGAGAGGCGGCTTCTGCTTTTCCAGCCCTCGGAATCTATGAAAAAAGACCTCCGGATGCGCATGCCTTCACGGGTTCATCTGTGAACAGCGGCTGAAAAACACGTTGACTTTCCACTGCCGTTTTGCTACACTACACGGAAAGTATCAGAAGCTCAGAAAAAACCAGGCAGCGCTTGCGCATAGTTGACAAAGGAGAGCTATATGGGACAGATAATCGGAGAGGGAATTACGTTTGATGATGTTTTACTGGTTCCGCAGTATTCGGATGTCACGCCGAATATGATCGATGTGTCTACCTGGCTGACAAAGAGTATTCACCTGAATATTCCGATGATGAGTGCCGGCATGGATACGGTTACCGAACACAGGATGGCGATTGCCATGGCCCGTCAGGGCGGCATCGGCATTATCCATAAGAACATGACGATCGAGCAGCAGGCGGACGAAGTGGACAAGGTTAAACGTTCCGAGAACGGTGTTATCACGGATCCTTTTTTCCTTTCTCCTGAAAATACGCTGGCGGATGCGAATGAACTGATGGCAAAATACCGCATATCCGGCGTCCCGGTTACAGAGGGACGGAAACTGGTGGGCATCATTACGAACCGTGACCTGATGTTTGAAGAGGATTTTACCAAAAAGATCCGCGAGTCCATGACGTCAGCGGAAGACGGACTGATCACCGCCCGCGAAGATGTGACGCTGGAAGAGGCAAAACGCATCCTCGCAAAGGCCAGAAAAGAGAAACTCCCGATTGTCGATGAAGATTTCAACCTGAAGGGCCTGATCACGATCAAGGATATTGAAAAGCAGATTCAGTATCCGCTTTCCGCAAAGGATGCGCAGGGCCGTCTGCTCTGCGGAGCTGCCGTGGGCATCACCGGCGATGTGATGGACCGCGTGCAGGCTCTGGTCCGCTCCCATGTGGACGCAGTGGTTATCGATTCGGCGCATGGACACTCTGCCAATATCTTTAAGGCGCTCCGCATGATCAAGGACGCTTATCCGGATCTGCAGGTCATTGCCGGAAATGTGGCTACTGCTGATGCCGTCAGAGACCTGGTGCAGGCCGGAGCCGACTGTGTGAAGGTCGGTATCGGACCGGGCTCCATCTGTACGACGCGTGTTGTGGCGGGCATCGGCGTTCCGCAGATTTCTGCAGTCATGGATTGCTATGAAGAGGCAAAAAAGACAGGCACACCGATTATCGCGGATGGCGGCATCAAGTATTCCGGCGATATCACGAAGGCTATTGCCGCCGGCGCAAATGTCTGCATGATGGGTAGTATGTTTGCGGGCTGTGATGAAGCGCCCGGTGAGTTTGAACTGTTCCAGGGCAGGAAGTATAAGGTTTACCGCGGAATGGGGTCGATGGCAGCCATGCAGCAGGCACACGGCAGTGCGGACCGGTATTTCCAGTCGGGAGCAAAAAAACTGGTGCCGGAAGGCGTTGAGGGCCGTGTCGCCTATAAAGGAATGGTAGAGGATACGATCTTCCAGCTGATCGGCGGACTCCGGTCCGGTATGGGGTACTGCGGCGCGAAGGACATAGAGACGCTTAAGACGACCGGAAAGTTTATGAAGATATCCGCCGCATCTCTGAAGGAATCTCATCCGCATGATATTCATATTACAAAAGAAGCGCCGAACTACAGCATTGAAGAATGACATTCATATCATGAGTTAAGAATGCCCCCTGCCGTGTCCAGCCGGACAGGCAGGGGGTTTTTCACAATCACCCGTATGGCAGAATACGCAGAAGGAGATGGAACCCTTCTTTACAGGCGGGGAGAATATCAGTTTTGCTCAGGAGGCGATCCTGAACTGAAAAGAGGAGACGCAAGATGCGCAGAAAAACAGGAAGAATACGGCTCGGAAGGATACATTGGATTCTCCTTGCAGCCGGTGCCGTTCTGCTGCTCCTGATACTGGTCCTGGCAGTTGTCAGGAACAGACGGCAGCAGCCCGCGCCCCTGCAGGCGGAGAGTGTGCGGCCCGAGGACAGGGAAGATACCTCCTCTGAATCCATGACTCCCGAAGAAGCGGCATATTGGGCCGGCTGTCCGGAACTGGACGTGCAGCTGCTGACGCCGAATTCCCATTCCCGGCCCCAGCTTCCTCTTGTGGAGATCAACGGAATCGTCATTCACTACACTGCCAATCCCGGAACAACTGCACAGGAGAACAGGGACTATTTTGAAAATCTTGAAGACAGTGATGAAGACATATATGTCAGCAGCCATTTTGTGATCGGCCTGGATGGTGAGATCATTCAGTGCATTCCAAGCAGTGAGATGTCATACGCATCCAATGACAGGAATATGGATACACTCGCGATCGAATGCTGTCATCCGGATGAAACAGGTGAGTTTACCGGAGCCACCTACAGTTCTCTGGTAGAACTGACTGCCTGGCTCTGCAAGGCGTTTGACCTGACGCCTGACGATGTGATCCGGCATTATGATATCACCGGAAAAGACTGTCCCAAATACTATGTCGAACATCCGGAGGCCTGGGAAAGACTGCTGAATGATATCAAAGAGCAGTATATGTCGCTGGTATGAGTTTGACGAACAGGTTTTATATATAGTAAAATAAAGGCGGATTTTTGAAAAGAAAGGCTGGTGAAAGCGATGAGCCCTGCAGACAGGGATGATGATATATGGGGAACCGGCACGGAATCCCGCAATCCGTTCGAAACTGACACACAGGCGGAAAAACCAAAAGGCGGCACTCGCCAGAATGAGTACCGGACCAGTGAAGGGCAAAGCGGATCCAGAGACCGGTCCCGCGTAAACATGAGTCAGGGTTCCTGGGGAGACGGCACCGGAAGCGGATGGCAGAGCGGCAGCTCCGGTCAATGGCAGAGCGGCGGCACAGCCGGCAGCGGATGGCAGAACGGCAATGCGTATGGCGGACCGCAGAACAGAGGCCCGGCAGGATATTACGGGACAAACGGTCCGGGGGGATACGGGCAGAATCCCAATCCGAACAGACAGGGAGGCGGTACGGCCGGCAAGGTACTTCTTGTGATCGGTATTGTGCTGCGCAGCCTGATCGTCCTGTTCAGTATAGTATCATTAATCGGCGGAGGTCTCCTGGCCTACAGCCACAGTTCCCAGAACAGTGATTCGTACGAGTACAGCTGGTCCTACAACACGGATCCTGATTTTGATTTTGACTTTGATTTCGGAGACGGCAGCTACGCATTCAGCGATACGGATCAGACAGAGGCGGAGCAGAAGGATGACCTGGATGATTCCGAGCTGGAAGATACCTCCGGAGTTCTCAGCGAGGAAGAGGTCTCGGACATTACGGGATCTGCCGTGCTGGGCATGAATACCTCACTGACAAAACCGGCCACTGCCGGGCAGTGGGTCAAGACCAGGAAGACCATCGACGGAGAGGCATATGATGTTTACTTCCGGGTGACGGATATGGCGCCGGTGGATCCGTCCGAAATAGAAGACTACAATAACAGCCAGAACCAGATTCATCTGATCCCGACGAACAATGAAGACTTTGTGGATATGGTCTGCACCTATGAGATCTACTATCCGGAGGGAACGCCTTCCGACCGTCATCAGAAGGACTTCTACTGTGATATCGTGTCAAAACAGGGCTCTTTTGAGATGAAAGACGGAACCGTATACAGGGACGAGGAACTGGATGACGTATTTGACATCACGATCGATCCTCCGAATTCGGTCACCCGGGAAGGCGAGATGTTTACCGGCAGACTGACCTATACCGTGACAAAGGACTGCAGTGAATACTATATTGTCTGGCTGGACAGTGATGCCGGCGGACGGATATATGTCCGCTGTACATACGAACAGGGTGCTTGAAGCACCCTGTTTTTTTGAAGCGATGTTTTTTAATCCGCCAGACGGGAGAGACTGTTTACTGACTCAGCCGGGAATACCCGTAGCTGTTGGCGATAGCGTCAACGGAAATCCCTTCCCGGCACAGCGGGCAATCCTCCTGGCGGTAATAGCGGTAATGCGGAAGATCAGCGGGATGAAAAGCGGCCGCGACCGGTATGCCCGCCACTTCATCCATTGTGCTGAAGATGGCTGCCGCTCCGCTGATCTTAGCCTGATAGCAGCTGACGCAGTCTGCAGCGGCCTTCAGGGTCAGCCCGGTTGTCACTGCCCCAACCAGAAGGAGCACATGTTTTCCGCGCAGGGCGAGTTCCAGATTTTCACGGAAGATAATCTGACCTCCGGCGATATACTCCGGTGCGACGACATAGATCGTACGGTGTGCATTGTACGACAGTATGCCGGACCGGGTCAGCTCTTCCGCAAGGTATGTGCCGATGACGGTCGTGCCGTCCAGACACACAATCGTGTCGACCGGTGTGCTCACAGAATATCTCATGGACAGCAGCGTCGCCACGCCGTGCGCCTCGCTGCAGCGCGTCTTCATTGTCGTAAAATCCAGAAAACAGGTTGTGTGAGAGTGAGACGTCACAAAATGCCCGTCAATTACCTTCAGCTGAACATGCTGGTTCAGAGAAGACGGTATTTTCACATAATCCTTCATGGGTATTCCCTTTATTTATCCTTCCCGGCCATAACCATGGCACGAACCTTAAGCGGCAGTCCGAACAGGGTGATGAACCCGCTGGCATCCTGATGGTCATACAGGTCTCCTGTCGTAAAGGAGGCCAGAGATTCATTGTACAGGCTGTACGGAGAAGAGGTGCCGGCTTTGATAATATTGCCCTTGTAGAGACGGAATTTCACTTCGCCAGTTACATACTTCTGCGTTGATTCAACAAAAGCCTGGATTGCTTCGCGGAGCGGAGTGAACCATTTGCCTTCATAAACAATCTGGGCAAACTGACTGCCCAGCTTTTTCTTCATTTCCATTGTGTCACGGTCCAGAATCAGTTCCTCAAGCTGGTCATGGGCTTCCATCAGGATCGTGCCGCCGGGCGTCTCATAGATGCCGCGCGACTTCATTCCGACGACGCGGTTTTCCACAATGTCCACGATGCCGATTCCGTTTGCGCCGCCGAGACGGTTCAGCTCCGCAATGATTTCCGACACTTTCATGGACTTCCCGTTCAGCGTTTTCGGAATGCCTGCCTCAAATGTCATAGTCACCTCTGTGACCTCATCCGGTGCCTTCTGCGGCGTGACGCTCAGAACCAGCAGCTCGTCGTAGTTCGGCTCGCTGGCCGGATCCTCCAGTTCCAGTCCTTCGTGACTGATATGCCAGAGGTTGCGGTCACGGCTGTATCCCTTGCCCATAGAGAACGGCAGATCGATCCCGTGATCACGGCAGTACTGCACTTCCTCCTCACGGGAATTCATCTTCCATACTTCCGGCATGCGCCAGGGAGCAATGATCTTCAGGTCAGGGGCCAGTGCCTTGATGCCCAGTTCGAAGCGGATCTGGTCGTTGCCTTTTCCGGTGGCGCCGTGACAGATAGCTGTGGCATTTTCCTTCCGTGCGATCTCGACCAGCCGTTTTGCGATCGCCGGACGTGCCATGGAAGTGCCGAGCAGATACTTGTGCTCATAGACAGCGCCGGCCTGTACGCACGGCATAATAAAATCATCGCAGAATTCATCGACAATATTCTCAATATATAATTTTGCGGCGCCGGATGCTTTTGCGCGCGCCTCGAGGCCGTCCAGCTCCTCTCCCTGTCCGCAGTCAATGCAGACACAGATGACATCGTATCCGAAATTCTCTTTCAGCCAGGGGATGATGGCGGTTGTATCCAGACCGCCGGAATAGGCCAGAACTACTTTTTCATTCATGCTAAGGAAACCTCCCGTTTCATTTTAAAATCTGCAAGATACTATACATCATACCGCTCTGAAATGCAAGCATCAA
>CADBNA010000087.1 GCA_902795835.1 uncultured Lachnospiraceae bacterium
GGTCAGGCTTTTTTCTCCGGCCTGCGGCGGCGCACTGCGAGATGCAGGGCGGCTGCAGCCAGCAGTGTGGCGGCTGTCTCAGTCAGGATGAGAAGAGGAATTCCCGCGCGCGGCAGCCGCTCTGCCCACAGGCGGGAGAGCCAGGAGATGACAACGTGGTGAATCAGAAACACTTCGTAGGACAGATCGCTGAGCAGCCGGAGCGGCGGAAAAGGAAGCTTCTCGAAAACAGGCTCCAGAGCGGATACAATGACAAGAAACGCCAGGACGGCGAGGATGTTGATCACTGCATGATAATCCTGCAGCTCTTCCGGCCAGATCAGAATACGGATCATTGCCGGAACGGCGGGGATCAGAAACCAGCGCGGGATGAGGGGGCAGTATGCGCCAATCAGCATCCCGAAGGCGAATTCACAGAGTCGGAAAGAAAACGCATTATCATCCAGGAAAAACAGCCATGACACGACAAACAAGAATGCGGCGCAAAAGCCGAAAGCAGCCGGAAACCGCGTCATCAGCCAGTGCATCAGGGGAAAAAGCAGGTATAGCAGAATCAGACAGCCGATAAACCATTCCCCGACGCCAAGGTAAAATGTGGCCGCTCCATGGTAGGACATCCAGCCGTCAAGCCCCAGGAGGGTAAAAACAAAGCGCCAGACGGGAATCTGTTCCGGAAACAGCGGGCTGTGATCCGCCAGATGCAGCAGGAAGCGCAGGAGAAAGACGGCAGCGTAGGCGATATAAAAGGGCGGCATAATCCGGCGGAACCGCCGGACATAAAAATCCGCCGGCCGCACCGGCGGTTTTGCGAGCACCGAGAGAGAAAGACCGGCGCCCGAGAGCATGAAAAAAACCGTCACCGCAAAATCGGCAACGTGTATATTACTGCCAATGAACATGGGCCAGGCCGGCATGCGGTCAGGCAGCCACTCCTCAAGTCCCGTTCCGATGTGATAATATACGATCAGGCAGCATGCTGCAATTCTGAGAATATCAAAGTAACGGTATCGTTTCATGGACTCAGCATAGCACAGCGGCTTTTTGCTTACAACTCTTTTTGGTGCCGTTTTTTGACGCGGAAGCTGTCAAAACAGCTTGCAACATACCCCAAGGGGGTATATAATCTGTTTCAGCGGGGGAACAGTGCTTGAACAGACATTTGAGGCGGAAGGAGAGGACATACACGCATGGAAGAGGAAATGAAGATACCGGATTGCTGCCGACACAAGACAAAAGAACGGTCAGAGAAGGAATACCGGGATCTTTGCAACCGTCTGAACAGGATTGAAGGACAGGTGCGGGGGGTCCGGCATATGCTGGAGACCAATGCGTACTGCGCGGACATACTGGTTCAGGTGGCTGCCGTGAATGCCGCTCTCAACAGTTTCAACAAGGTTCTGCTGGCCAATCACATCCGGACCTGTGTGAGCGATGACATCCGCGCCGGAAAAGACGAGTCAGTGGAGGAGCTTCTGCATATCCTGCAGAAGCTGATGCGCTGATCAGGAGGAACAGTAATCTATGGAACAGTACACAGTGACGGGCATGAGCTGCGCTGCGTGTCAGGCGAGAGTGGAAAAAGCAGTGGCAAAGGTACCGGGCGTATCGTCGGTATCGGTCAGCCTGCTGACAAATTCGATGGGCGTCGAGGGCACGGCCAGTGCGGCGGACATTATAAAGGCAGTAGAGGCGGAGGGCTATGGCGCATCTCCGAAAGCATCCTCTGCAGGAAAAAAGGATGCCGGCAGCATGAGCGCAAAGCTGGCGGCAGAGGAAGAGGCGCTGCGGGATCATGAGACGCCGGTCCTGAAAAAAAGGCTGACTGCGTCTGTTGCGTTCCTGCTGGTTCTCATGTATTTTTCGATGGGAGCCCACATGTGGGGCTGGCCGGTCCCGGCCTTTATGAAGGGCAACCATGTGGCTATGGGTCTGCTGCAGCTGCTGCTGTCAGGCATCATCATGGTTATTAACCAGCGCTTTTTTATCAGCGGATTCAAGAGCCTGCTGCACCGCTCTCCCAACATGGACACATTGATCGCGCTGGGCGCCGGGGCGGCTTTTGGCTACAGCACCGTGATGCTGTTTCTCATGACAATGGCGCAGGTCTCGGGAGGCTCCGAGGCGGCCATGCCGTATATGAATGAGTTTTATTTCGAGGCGGCCGGCACGATTCTGACGCTGATTACTGTTGGAAAAATGCTGGAGGCGCATTCCAAAGGCAAGACGACGGATGCGCTGAAGAGCCTGATGAAGCTGGCG
Source organism: uncultured Lachnospiraceae bacterium (assembly GCA_902795835.1). Next base: position 2,260 of record CADBNA010000087.1, read on the forward strand.
CCGAAGACGGCTAATGTGATCCGTGACGGCAGGGAAGAAACCATCTCCATTGACGAGCTGATGGAGGGTGATGTGTTTGTCGTGCGTCCGGGCGAAAACATTCCGGCGGACGGCGTGGTCATTGAGGGCACCAGTGCCGTGAATGAGGCGGCGCTGACCGGCGAGAGCATCCCGGTGGACAAGGAGCCCGGCAGCCAGGTCTCTTCTGCAACGCTGAATCAGAGCGGCTTCCTGAAGTGCAGGGCTTCCAGAGTAGGCGAGGACACGACGCTGGCGCAGATTATCGCCATGGTCAGCGACGCGGCGGCCACGAAAGCCCCGGTGGCAAAGCTGGCGGATACCATTTCCGGCGTCTTTGTTCCGGTCGTGATCGGTCTTGCGCTTCTGACGATTCTGGTCTGGATTCTTCTGGGACGCGAGGCGGGCTTTGCCCTGGCCAGAGGCATCTGTGTCCTGGTGGTATCCTGCCCCTGTGCCCTGGGACTGGCAACGCCCGTGGCCATCATGGTCGGAAACGGATGCGGCGCCAGGAACGGCATTCTGTTCAAGACGGCGGAGGCTCTGCAGGAGACCGGCACCATGCAGATCGTGGCGCTGGACAAGACCGGCACCATCACCAGCGGAGAGCCGCGGGTGACAGATATCCTGCCGACAGAGGGAATCGGGGAAGAGGACCTGCTGCGGGCGGCGGCTGCCCTGGAGTCCCGGAGCGAACACCCGCTGGCCAGAGCTGTCATGGCCTGCGTGGATGAGAGGGGAATTACGCCGGGCGGCACAGAAGACTTCCGGGCTCTTCCGGGCAACGGCCTGACAGCCGTCCGGAACGGACATACGCTCAGCGCCGGCAATCTCCGCTTTATGAGTGAGACGGCAGGCGTTTCCGATGAGATGGTCCGTCAGGCGGAGTCCCTTGCCGCAGAGGGCAAGACACCACTTTTCTTTGCCGAAGATGATACACTGCTGGGCGTCATAGCCGTGGCCGATACGATCCGTGAGGATTCGGCGCAGGCGATCGCCGAACTGCGGAATATGGGGATCCATGTGGTCATGCTGACCGGGGACAACCAGCGGACAGCCGAGGCGATCGGCAGTCAGGCCGGGGTGAATGAAGTTATCGCCGGCGTGCTGCCCGACGGCAAGGAGGCCGTGATCCGGCAGCTGCAGGAGAAGGGCAAGACC
>CADBNA010000088.1 GCA_902795835.1 uncultured Lachnospiraceae bacterium
CCGTACTTCGAGCAGGTCCGCCTGAGATGTGAATCTGCGGAAGAGGTCGTTAAAGATGTCCTCATAATCCAGGTCCTCCGGGATCGTGATCCGCAGCACGCGGACAGAACCGGGCGCTTCTCCGGCATGCAGGATATTCAGGAACAGGTGGATCAGCATGACGGAAAGGGCAAGAAGCACGGCAATTCCCAGATATCCCATACCGGAAGCCAGACCGACGGCCATGGCCAGAAAGATGGCGGTGATCTCCTGTCCCCTGCCCGGCACGGAGCGGAACCGCACCAGGCTGAAGGCCCCTGCCGTTGCGACGCCGGCGCCAATATTTCCGTTTACCATCATGATTACTGTCTGTACGATCACCGGCAGCAGGGTCAGTGTGATAAACAGGCTGTTTGAGCACGGGTTCTTTCTCGCGTATATCCAGGCTATAAAAAATCCGATCAGCAGTGAGCAGACACTCGCTGCCGCAAAAGTGCCTCCCGACACCGCATTGTTCTCCAGAATCGTTCCCATCCATACATTAAGCATATGATAATACCCCCTTCCTGTCCGCGCTGCAGAATGCGCGGATCTTCTGCCTCTGTTTCCTTCTCTCCTCCAGGAGTTCCCTCTGCCGTACGAGATACGCACTGCCGTATTTGGAACAGGAAACGGGAAATATCTGAAGTTCGCTGAACATGCGGGCCAGGCTGATCGGTACAGCGCCGGCGATTTTCAGTTCGCACAGCACCTGACCGGGCTGCAGCAGCGCCATCCCGTATCCCCCGCACCGCAGGTCCAGATCCTCTGTGCGCCACCGGAGATTCGTATCAAATGTAATCCGCAGCTCCGGGTCGTCCAGTCCTGCCATCGCGATCCTGTCATACGCGATGACCATCCGCGGCTCCAGTGTCCTGTACAGGCTCTGACAATAATCAATCTCATCGATGATCTGCCCGGAGCCCTGCGCTCTCTGCCGGAGACGGCGGCTCCTCTCGTCCGGCGGGGCCGCCGTGCTGTCCAGATAAAAGGCTGCCTCCGCGTAGGGAGCGCTGATCCGCCGTTTGTATACGACGCCCCGGTATTTCTTCTTGATCTCTACAAAAGCCGGGCTGTCCGAATCCGGCGTCCCGTAGCTGCGCAGCCGGAGTTTTTCCTTGTATACCGGTTTATCCAGCGACCGTCTGACCAGCAGGTCCTCCGGCGTATCGTAATAGATATTGAGGATGGCTGTCTCTCCGTAGCGGTCAACCGCCGCAATGCCTTCCAGCCGGAGACGGAGCGCGTCATACTGATCCGCCGTCATCAGATATTTTTTCTCTATCCTCTGAAACACTTCCCTGAATGCCATAAAAAAAAGCCCTCAACCTTTCTGTTGATGGGCTCAAGTATATCGGTGAAACTTAAAGCAGACTTTAAAGCATTTTTATTATTATCGCCGGGAGCAGATTCCGGATCAGAATTTCTGTATGTACCATCCGATAAAGATAAGGTCGGCAAGTCCCAGGGCGAGTGCCGCCACGCTGGTCCAGGCAGCATTTGTAAAAGCCATCAGCAGCTCTCCGGCGGCCAGCACCACACAAAAGATCCCGAATCCGAATTCGTATTTTTTCTCAGCCTCCGGGGATCTTTTTTTCTGCTGCCCGCGGGCGCTGAACGCGTTGAGAATGCCCTGTCCTTTTCCCATGAAAAAAACGACAGCAAGCACGATACAGACCGCGGCAATAAACAGGTCAAATCCCATTCCGAACATGATCTCTCTCCTCTCTGATCCGCCGCATCAGCAGCGCGTCTTCCTCCGGACAGGTATAATACCGTTTCCGGACGCCGACATTTTCAAAACCGGCTTTCTCGTACATCCGTATGGCAGGAAGGTTGCTCTCCCGCACTTCCAGAAAAATCCTCTCCGTTCCCTTTTTTTCTGCCCGGCTCACCAATGCGTCCAGAAGGCGCGTCCCGCTTCCAGCGCCGCGCCGGTCTTCCCGGACGGCGATATTCAGCAGGTCTCCCTCATCCGCCGCCTGCCGGATGCAGCCGTAGCCGATAACGCTGTCAGAATTTTCTTCACACAGCACCAGAAACACGGCGTCCTCCAGACCGGTCAGGACTTCATAATCGGATCTTCTCCAGGGAACGGAAAAGGAAGTCTCCTCGATCCGGCAGATCTCATCAAGGTCTTCCGTCCGGGCAGGACGTATCAGGCAGTTCAATTTTCTCCCCTCCGGCCGTCGATAATTTCTCTGGCGGCAATGAAGCTGTCTCTGGAGAGATGGTCCCGGAAGGCCTGCCATTCTTTCACCGCCAGCGGGTACTTTTTCATATAGATGACGTAATAGCAGAAATACAGAAAATCCGTGACCTGTGCCAGGAGGGCGGCATCTGACGCATAGGCGGACAGCTCCTCCCCCACCTGTTCCGGCCGGCACAGATGCGTCTTCAGGAAGGCATCCGCCTCGTCGATCTGTTCATTCTGCGTCAGAAGCCAGGCATAACAGGCTTCCATATACCACAGGTTGCCCTTTGCGGCCGTCCGCAGCTGGGCAGGCACATGGTCGGCAGCTTCCGTGAGCTGCCGGAGAGCGCTGACCGCCTCCGCCTTCTGTCCTGCCTTTATGTGCAGCTGAAAGTTCTGTGAAGTCATATAGAGAAGCTGGTTGAACAGATCCTGCAGCAGGTCCTTTTCCTGCGCACTGTACAGGACATAGTCCGGCATCAGAGACTGCAGCGGCTGCAGGAAAGCCGTCAGTGCCCCGTCCAGCTTCTGCAGCTCGCTCTCCGGATACTGAAAACCCTCAACCGGCAGATGGCACTCGAATTCCGCCTGATGCTCATAACAGGACGCAAACGTCTGCGCGCTGCGGATCTCGCTGCCGGCGGCAGACATTTCACAGGCCGTCCGCATCATACGGCGGCTGTTCCGGTCTTCGCCCAGCTGGTGCTCCAGCACAGCCATGCGGAGAGCATTTTTCTTGCGGGCCAGCTTCTGGTCCCACGCAGTCTGTTCTGCCGCCAGGGCATAGGAAGCTTCCAGTCTCCGGCAGATTTCCAGCTCGGACTCTCTGAGCAGGTCCGTAAAATACACCTCCTGCAGGCAGAGCAGAAGCTCCTGCTGCGCGCGCAGCAGATGAAGAATAATCTCATGCTCCTCATCCGGCTCTTCCAGAAACAGCGGCAGGTACCTGTCGGTTTCGTCAAGCGCCGTATGCCAGCGGCTTTTTTCCACATACAGCTCTGACCAGTCCTGCTGTGTCAGGGACTGCAGGTTCCAGTTTTCCCACAGCGTTTTTGTCTCTTCCAGAAACCGAAAGGCTTCCGCGCGGGTTTCTTCCTGTATACTCATATATTGTCTGTTTCCTCCTGACCCCGTCTCATTCCTGCTCTGGGTCTGCCGCAGCACTTTCCGATGCGCTGTTATGGCTCCATCCGGTACAGCCTGCAGGCGTTCTCCCATGTGGCCGTCTCTGTCTCCTCCGCCGTGATCCCCTTTATTTCCGCTATGGCCTCTGCAACCAGCGGCAGGTACAGGGAGCAGTTTCTCCTGCCCCGGTAGGGCACCGGTGCAAGGTAGGGACAGTCCGTCTCCAGGACCAGCCGGGACAAAGGCGCGTATTCCACGGTCTCTTTCAGCTTTCTGGCGTTTTTGAAAGTCACAACGCCCCCTATGCCCAGGAAGAGGCCCATGTTCAGGTATTCTCTTGCCATCTCGACAGAGTAGGGCCAGCAGTGCATCACGCCGCCGATCTCGCCGAGTTTCTCTTCCTTTGCAATGCGAAGGGTATCTTCCGCCGCATCACGGCTGTGGATGATCACCGGCAGCTTTTCCTCCCGGGCCAGCCGCAGCTGTCTGCGAAACCAGGTCTTCTGCAGCTCTCTTTTCTCCGGATCCTTCTCCCAGTAATAATCCAGACCGATCTCCCCGACCGCAGCTGCCTTCGGCAGGCGGCAGCAGGCGCGGAGACGGTCTGTCAGCTCCGCTTCGGGACACTGTGACAGGGCATCCGCAAGTTCCTCGGGATGCAGGCCGTAGGCGCCGCTGATCCAGTCATATTCTTCCGTCAGCTTCCGGGTCTTTTCCAGGCTGTCCAGTGTCGAGGATACATTGACGACACGCATAATGCCGTGTTCCCGCAGCGAGGCGAGGAGACCTTCTCTGTCTTCGTCAAACTGGCTGTCTTCGTAATGGGCGTGGGTGTCAAAAATCATACATCTCCTATCTCTCCACCGCGCGGGCAAACTCCAGCTGATCTACGAAGACATCCTGGAACTGGGGTTCTGTCGCAAGCTCGATGAATTCCGCCTTTTTTGCCAGACGGCAGGCATAGTCAAACTGCCCGCGGTTCAGGCATGCCAGTTTGGAGCCTTCGCCGGCTGCATTACCGATGGGCCGGATCCGGTCAATCAGGGCGTACGGAATCAGGCCGATCTCGCAGGCATTTTTCTCGTCCATGTAATTGCCGAAGGCGCCGGCCAGGAAGACCTGGTCGATCTGTGAGGATTCGATGCCCAGCTTCTCCGCCATGATTTCGATGCCGGCGGCAATGGCGCCCTTGGCGAGCTGTACTTCGCGGACATCTTTCTGGCTCAGATAGATATCAGACCCGTTGGCCGCGTCCTCTGCCTTTACCAGGATATAGACCGGCTGGCCGTCCTTCTCCTGCAGGCGCCAGCTCTCGGCAAGGGCCACGGGGTCTTCCAGCTCATCCGCATCCATAAAGCCGCCGTAGGTGTCTACGATGCCGTGGCGGATCATATAGGCCAGAATATCGATCAGGCCGGATCCGCAGATTCCGACGGCTTTCGCGTCATCTACGATCCCCAGCTGTATGTGCCCGTCCACGACCTCCAGATGGCTGATCGCGCCTTTTGACCCGCGCATGCCGCACTCGATTTTTGCGCCTTCAAACGCCGGTCCCGCGGCTGTGGATGTGGTCACCATTTTGTTCCTGTTGCCCATGACCAGTTCACCATTGGTGCCGATATCAATCATCAGCGTCATCGGTTCAAGTTCATCAAAGGCTACCGCCAGCATGCAGCCGACGGTATCCGCCCCCACAAATCCGGCAATGTTCGGCAGGATAATCACGTCTCCTTCCGGTGAAATATCGATGCCGACTTCATCCGGGCGGCGGATCATGCCGTCTTTGACGGCAGGCACGTAAGGCGCCAGCACCAGGGACTGCGGTGATATGCCGAGGAAGAGATGGTGCATGCAGGTATTGCCGACGATAGACACCTGGAGGACGTCCTCTCTTGTGATGCCCGCTTCCCGGCAGAGCTGTCCGATCATCTGGTTCAGGGCTTTTACAATCACTTCGCGCATCTTTTCTCCGCCGTTTTCCAGCACATAGTTGGACCGGGAAATAACATCGGCGCCGAACTGATGCTGCGGATTCATGGTGCTGGCAACGCCGTAAACCTCGCCGTTCCCGCCGTGGAGCAGATATCCGACGACGGTCGTGGTGCCGATGTCAAAGGCCACCATATAGAACGGGCGGTCATCTCCATCTGCTCTTCCGATTCCCGGCTCCACCGGCACTTCTCTGGACATACCGCCGGTCAGGATCTGCTGCATCTTCTCCATGAACATGGTGTCGATCTTCATATCGCTGTCAACGGGAGTTACGCAGGCCAGGACGACACCTGTCTTTTTTCCTTCGGTAATATTGACTCTGCACTTGCCGCATTTTCCCTGTCCGCCGCAGGGGGCATCCGGCTCCAGGCCGGCCAGCTGTTCCGCTTCGAGGATCATGGTGCCCGCAGGCACTTCCACTGTCACCTTTTGCGGCAGAAATGTGACGCTGTACTTTTTTTCCATAGTTAAACCTTTCTGAAAATCTCCATGACCGGCTTAAAAAAGAAGCGCCCCAAAGCAAAGCTTCAGGGCGCAATACTCTTCTTCGATATCGTTCTGACTTACGCTGCGCCAACCAGGCTCTTTGCCAGAGTAGCTGCGGAAGCGGCATCCTCGGAATAACCGTCAGCACCGATCTCATCTGCGAACTCCTGGGTGATCGGAGCGCCGCCAACCATAACCTTGATGTTGCTGCGGAACGGAGCGCCGTTCAGAGCGGCAACAGTGTCACGCAGGGACGGCATGGTGGTCGTCAGCAGAGCGGAGCAGGCTACGATCTTGACATCGGGATTCTCGTTGCAGGCCTCAAGGATCTTGTCGATCGGAACATCAACGCCGAGGTCGATCACTTCGAAGCCGGCGGACTCGATCATCATGGCAACCAGGTTCTTGCCGATATCATGCAGGTCACCGGCGACGGTGGCGATGATAACCTTGCCCAGAGCGCCCGCAGCGCCGCTGGCCAGATGCGGCTTCAGAACCTCAACACCGGTCTTCATGGCCTTTGCGGCAACCAGCATCTCGGGAACGAAAATCTCATTGTTTTTAAATTTCTCACCAACAACGCCCATTGCGTCGATCATGCCCTTCTGAAGGATCTCGGTCGGATCACATCCGGCATCGATAGCGGCCTGCACTGCAGCGCCAACCTTTTTTGCACGACCTTTTTCTACAAGCTGAGCAACCTGTTCAATTTCTGCTGACATAATTTTTTCCTCCTAAAAATAATATTGATATCTATAACCCTCTTTCCGCTGAGGACTATATTCATGATTGATCCGGTATTGTAACCCGTCCGGCCGAAGATCAGGCCTTCGGCTTCGGACCGTACAAACCATCGCGGAATCCGTCGATGTACTCCATGCAGAAGTCATCATTGCCAAGAAGGGCCTCTGTGGCGAAGATAACGCCCAGCAGGTCACGGTTTGTCGGATCGAAAATCGCGCTGTCCAGACCAGCCTTCATCGCCAGGCAGGTAAAGCCGATGTTAACCAGCTTACGTGCAGGCAGGTTGAAGGAAATATTGGATACGGCACCGGTGATGTGGATCGTCGGATACTCTTCACGGATGGTCTGCATCACTTCTTCAACCATGGCGATTCCGTCTTCAGAGGTGCAAAGCATCTCGATCAGCGGATCGATGTGAATGCGGTTCGGTGCAATGCCATACTCTTTTGCCTTTGCCATGATGTCATGGAACACGCGGAGACGGTCTTCAGCCGTTTTCGGAATGCCGTTGTCATCGTTGCACAGGGCAACAACTTCCCACTTTGTATCTGCAATAGCCGGGAAAATGACATCCATCTTGTCGCCCTCACCGGATACGGAATTAATCAGGCCGGGCTTGTTGCAGTACGGGAAAATCTCTTTCAGAACTCTCGCACTCGGGCTGTCAACCGCGATCGGAAGATCGGATACTTCCTGAATGCAGTCGATCATCCACTTCATGGTCTCGACTTCCTGATCCTCCGGAACGGATGCGCAGCAGTCGATAAAGGTAGATCTTGCTTCATCCTGGATCTGGGCCAGATGCTTGATCCACTCGGAATCTCTCTCTGCAATGGCCTGTGCCACTCTGGGGATCGAGCCGTTGATTTTCTCACCGATAATAATCATGTTTGGTATACCTCCAAGAAAGAATTATGTTTGCTAGCTAACCCTCTTTCCTCTACACAACTGGTAGTATAGCAAAAAGACCGGTTTTCTGATATCCGCATTTCAGTTGACTTTTTCTTCCTTTTTTCATACACTGTGTATGAAGGAAACTGACACAGACTCGCGGCCAGAAAAAGGACCCGAAGCCTATTGCAAATACAGAAAAAGCGGGAATCGTATCATGAATCTGAGTGCATCCATTATTCTCCGGGAACTGCAGGGACACTTTCCCTTTCCTCTTTCAGACAATCTGTCGGAGAAACTGAATCTGGGCAGACCGGTCTTTCTGCGGGACCAGACCGAGTGGCCGGAAGGCCGTGTCTGTCTGTGTGACAGGATTCCTCCAGCCCTGGGAAGGGCAAAAATCCCGGAATCTGTCCTTGTCTTTGTATCGGATAGCGAAAGTCTCCACATTTTCCGGGAAATCCGTCATGGCGGAAAATCCTCCCGGAATGTCGTTCCGTCTGCGCAGCCGGAAGGTCTGGATCCGTTTCTGTCCACGCACATATTCGTCACGGGGTCTTCCGGAGATCTGCCGTTTCTGTTCAACCGCCTGCAGGAAATCTATGACCGGTATGACGCCTGGGATGCCCAGCTCTGTGAGCTTCTCCGCCGGGAGAGCAGCCCGGCTGCCATGCTCGACTGTTCTCAGTCTGTCATGGGCAATCCCCTGCTGCTCCAGGCGGCGGATTTTTTCCTTGTGGCACACTCGGGCATGATCGATGAGAATCCGGAGCTCTCACATCTGACGGATGCGGAGGAATCCTTTGAGACAATCACGACCAGCAAACTGGACCCGGAATACAACGCCTCCCGCGAACGGCGGGATCCGTTTTTTCTCCCGGCTTATCTGTCGGGTTCGCGGCAGCTTTGCGTCAATCTGTTCCAGCACGGAGTGTATGCATACCGTCTCATCCTGTCGGAAGAGCTTCTGCCCATAACTTCCGACCAGGCACCTCTGCTGCAGCATCTCGCCTCCTATCTGGAGCCGGTGCTGCTGCGGTCAGACGAAGAATCACTCGGCGTCAGCTATTCGCTGGACCGCACGCTTGTGGAAATCATCAGCGGGAAAATGACCGATTACTCGGTCATTCAAAATCATCTGTCGGAATATGGATGGGAATCATCCCACAGCTATTGCTGCATGACGCTGAAAATGACTTCACTGGACAGCCAGAACCTGACCAGTCATTTTCTCTGCCATCATTTCGAAGAGATCGTGCCCGGTTCCTGCGCCTTCCAATATGAAGACGAACTGGTCGTCTTCATCAATCTGACGCGTTTTGACGGAACCGTTGACAGACTGCTTCTGACGACGACGCCGTTCCTCCGGGACAGTTTCCTGAAAACCGGCATCAGCAACGCCGTCCGGGGCACCATCGACCTGCGGTACTGCTATCTGCAGGCCCGGATCGCGCTGGATTCCGGCAGCAAATACCAGAATTACCGCTGGGTCCACCGGTTTGAAAATATTTCCATTGACTACCTGTGCGACTGCTGCATCCGGGATATGCCGGCGCACATGGTCTGCTCGGAAAAGCTGATCCGGCTCCGCGAGTACGACAACGCGCACAATTCCCAGTTCAGCGAGACGCTGCGCACCTTTCTGGATACGCACCTGAATGCCGTGCAGGCGGCAAAACGGCTGTTCATACACAGAAGCACGTTTCTCTACCGCCTGGAAAGGATCCGCGAAATCATTGATATTGATTTTAATGATGAGGAAATGCTGTTCTACCTGATGCTGTCCTTCCGGATTCTTGATCTGCAGAGAGAAGCCGAGGCAAATTCGGCGGAGATACGGGAGGGGTAACAGCGGAAGACCGGGAAAACTCAGGCCCTGCCGCACGTCCAGATCCATGCGGGAAACGCTCGCGCTCTGTCCTCGCGCAGCGGTACTAAAGCTCAGCAGAGCTTCGCTAAGTACCGGCGCTGCGGATGTTCCCGCATGGATCTGGACGTGCGGCAGGGCCGGAGTTTTCCCGGTCTTCCGTCAGCGACGCCTCTC
>CADBNA010000089.1 GCA_902795835.1 uncultured Lachnospiraceae bacterium
CAGCGCAGGCGGTTGGCCATCATTCTCATATGGAGGTGGGGCTTATGCCAATTACGTTAACATTTCATGTGTTTGTATTAACAATCACGGTTACCGTAAAATGCAACAACCGCCACTCTGCCAAGTGACGGTTGTCTAAAGCATTTTAGATAGCTGAATCTTAAATAAGGCCAACCGCTTACTGCAGTGCTTCTTTTTATATTATATCGTTATTGCGAGTGTCTGTCAATGCGGACTGCTACTCTTTTATCGCTTTATTCCTTGTCACCGATTATTTATGGCTGTGACCAGGGCATCGATTGACGCGCGGATGATATCCGGGTCTTCTGCAGCGCCCCAGGAATGGGTGCCGTCCGGGAGTGTTATGCCCACATAAGCAATCGCGTCGGAACTGGAGCTGCCTGTCAGCGCATGCTCCTGATAAGTGGTCAGGTCATACTGCAGGCCGTGCGCTTTTTTCAGCGCGTTGCTGACAGCATTCAGGCGGCCGTTTCCTGTCGCATAGGTCTTGCCGAACTCTCCGTCTCCATACCGGGAGTTGACCTCTGCCTCGATCCTTCCCTCCTCGAGCTGGCGGAAGTGCACGCCATTGATAGCGAGAGGCGTCTCGATATTCTCGAATTTCTCCTTGAACAGGCTGAAAATCTCGTCCGGTTTGAGTTCCTTGTGGAGATGATCGGACAGGTCTTTTGCTGCATAGCCCATGGCCTCGCGCATTTTCTTCGGAAGCACCAGACCGAAGTTCGTCTCCAGCACGTATCCTACGCCGCCTTTGCCGGACTGGCTGTTGATGCGGATGACGTCTGCATCGTAGCTTCTGCCGATATCCTGCGGATCGATGGGCAGATACGGTACGGTCCAGAGGTCCTTTTCAATCTCATCATGCCACTTCATGCCCTTGGCGATGGCATCCTGATGGGAACCTGAAAAAGCGGCAAATACAAGCGCGCCGGAAAACGGGCTGCGCGGGTCGATGGTCATGCCGGTGTAGTCCTCATAGCGTTCCGCGATGGAAGGCATGTCGTCAAAGTGAAGCTGCGGATCCACACCCTGCATATACATATTCATACCCAGTGTGACGACGTCCACGTTGCCGGTCCGCTCTCCGTTGCCGAACAGGGTTCCCTCTACTCTGTCGGCTCCCGCCAGCAGGCCCATTTCCGCGTCGGCGACGCCGCAGCCCCGGTCGTTGTGCGGGTGCAGGGACAGCACCACATTTTCCCTGTACTTCAGGTGTTTGTGCATGTATTCGATCTGGCTGGCATACACATGCGGCATGGAAAGCTGTACGGTACTGGGCAGATTGATGATGGCCTTGCGGTCGGCCGTCGGCTGCCAGACATCCAGAACCGCGTTGCAGACTTCCAGCGAAAACTCAGGCTCCGTGCCGGTAAAACTCTCGGGGCTGTATTCAAAACGGTAGGAAGCCCCTGCCTCCTCTGTCAGCTCCTTCAAAAGCTTTGCGCCGTCAACGGCAATCTGCAGAATTTCATCCTTTTCTTTTTTGAAAACCTGCTGTCTCTGCGCATAGGAAGTGGAGTTGTACACATGGACGATAACATTGCTCTTGCAGCCCCTGAGCGCATCAAAGGTTTTCCGGATGATGTGGTCTCTTGCCTGCGTCAGGACCTGAATCGTCACGTCCTCCGGAATCAGGTCCTTCTCGATCAGTCTGCGGAGGAAAATGTACTCTGTCTCGGAAGCAGCCGGAAAGCCGACCTCGATCTCCTTGAATCCCACCTCAACCAGCAGTTTGAAGAAATCTATTTTTGTATCGAGATCCATGGGAATGACCAGGGCCTGGTTGCCGTCGCGCAGGTCGACGCTGCACCACACGGGCGCCTTTTCGACCGCGTCCCGGCGGGCCCAGTCCAGGCACTCCTCCGGCGGCAAATAGTACTGTTTCCTGTACTTCTCGTTGTTCATCATGGTTTCTGTCCCTCCTGTTTTTCGTGTTCAAATATTGATCAGATGATTATAGTCTTGAATAAAGTACCTGCAAGCAAGTGGCTGGCCCTGCTTTGAGGCTGGACTTAAATTAATAAAAAGAGCCCCGCGTCCCCTGCTTTGCAAGAGACGCAAGGCTGTTACGCACTCACGCGGTACCACTCTTCTTCACGGTTTTCCGTGCACTCTGCCGGATACGTGCCTTCAAATGACCGATCCGCAGGCTTTCTATCCCCGGCGGTCCCTGTCCGCATATATATCCGCGCCCCTGTAACGGTGGGCATCCGTCTGCGTCTACTTGGTCACTCCGCTTTCCGCGGATTCCGTTCGGGCAGCTGCTCCGGGGTCAGTTCCAGGTGATTCCTCTGCTGCCTTACACCGGCCGGCAGCTCTCTGCGAGCAGTCCTCAGCTGTACTCTTCCCCATCTGTGCTTTTGCCTTAATAAAATACCATTATCACAGGCAATTGTCAAATAGTATTCATACTTCACTCAACTACCTGCAGATCTCTGGGGTAATGATTCAGGCATTCCACGCCGTCTTCCGTCACGATTACCAGATCTTCGATCCGGACGCCGAATTCCCCCGGGAGATAGATTCCCGGCTCCACCGAGAAGCACATGCCCGGCTCTGCGATGTCTTCCGAAGCGCTGCTGACATCCGGCGGCTCATGAAGGGCCAGGCCGCAGCCGTGACCGAGCCTGTGCGTAAAATAGGGACCGTAGCCCGCTTCTTCAATGACACTTCGCGCAGCTCTGTCGATGTCTTTCAGCGGAACGCCGGGCTTCACTGCCGCCTTTCCCGCGGCGTTGGCCTCTCTGACCAGCTCATAGATCTCTCTCTGTCTGGGTGTGACATCCTTCCAGAAAACGGTTCTCGTCATATCGCAGTGATAGTGATTCACCGGCGCGTAGATGTCAAACAGAGCAGGTCCCGGCCCTGTCAGACGGCTTCTGTCGATCACATGATGCGGCTCGGCGGTATTGACGCCCAGGCAGACCAGCTGCTCCATACGGGTGTCAGCGCCGCGGCTCATGTGCGCGTCACAGACGATATCGCCGAATTCCATCTCGTCCAGGTCCTCTCCCACATGGCTGATGGCCTGTCCTACCGCATAGTCATTGACCAGCGAAGCAGCGCGCATCAGGGCGCGTTCCTCCTCGTCCTTGTACTTTCTGGCCCAGTCAACGGCACCGGAGCCCAGTTCCACACGGATGTCCGGGCGGCGGCTCATCAGCGGGACCAGGAATTTGGCCCGCAGGAATTTGTCGACGCCCAGCGTGCCGGGGCCGACCGTTTCCGCCACAAGGCCCATATAATCATCGATATCGTCATAATACGCGATCTGAAGATCTTCCTGTTCCGGGAAGAAAAACATATGGTTATGGAAAAGCACTGCCCTGCCCTCGTCATTGATATACAGTGCAAGCAGCCTTTCCCCCGGGTCATAGCTGTGTCCCAGCAGGTAGTACAGGGAATCCGGATCGCTGACAATCAGCTGTCCCATGCCCATCTCGTTCAGTTTTCCGATTACCCGCTCGATTCTCTCCTTTTTCATTCCGTCATTCCTCCGTTGTCTCTCTTCTGTTCGTATTACCTGCTCTCATCTCCTTAACCGCAGCCCCGGAGATGTGTCTGGGAAACCCCGGTTAAGCCTTCGGCGAATACAATTCGCAGGCCACAAAGTGGCCGGGCGAGATTTCCTGCAGGGAGTAGTCCGCCTTTGTGCACTTCTCCGTGCACTGCGGGCAGCGGCCCGCAAATCTGCAGCCCGGTTTTGGGTCGATCGGGTCCGACACCTCGCCGTGCAGCATGACCGGTTTTTTCCTCTGGGAAAGATCCGGTATCGGAATAGCGGACAAAAGCGCCTTTGTGTAAGGATGAAGCGGATTCCGGAAGAGCTCCTTCGCCGGCGCCCGTTCCACACACTGTCCCAGATACATGACCATGATCTCATCCGCGATATGACGGACCACCAGGAGGTCATGGGTAATAAACATATAGGTCAGCTTCATGTCGTCCTGGAGATCCATCAGCAGGTTCAGGATCTGGGCCTGAATCGAAACATCCAGGGCGGATACCGGCTCATCGCAGACGATGAACTGCGGATTCAGGGCCAGCGCCCGTGCAATGCCGACACGCTGCCGGCGGCCGCCGTCCATCTCATGCGGATAGGAATTCACAAAACGCCTCGCCAGTCCGACGGTGTCCATCAGCTCGATCACCCGCCGGTTCAGATCCGCGCTGTTTTTGTAGACCTTATAAGTCTCAAGAGGCTCCGCGATCAGCTTGTAGACGGGCATGCGAGGGTCAAGGCAGGAAAACGGATCCTGGAAAATGATCTGCATCTGCCTGCGCAGATCTTTAAATTCCCTACCCCGGGCCTGCATGATATCCCTGCCGTCAAAAAAGATCTGGCCGCTGGTGGCGTCCAGCAGACGGATAATGGTTCTGCCCAGGGTGGATTTGCCGCAGCCGGATTCGCCGACGACACCAAGCGTCCTGCCCTTCGGTATCTCCAGGTTCACATTGTCTACGGCATGAAGGATGCCGCTTTTTACCTTGAAATATTTTTTCAGATCAACGGTTCTGATCAACGCATCTGCCATTACTCAACCCCCTCTGAGAACAAAAAGCATCTGATCCTCTGTGTTCCCCTGCTGTAGGTCACACCCGGATGCTTCTGCCTGCAGATCTCC
>CADBNA010000090.1 GCA_902795835.1 uncultured Lachnospiraceae bacterium
CATAACGCAGATTTCCGTTCATGCAGAAGTTCTAATGCTTGTGCAGATTGTTTGAAATGTTCACACAATTTCTCTCCCGCAGACTTTTGCAATTGCCTGACGGGATGACTGTCTGAAAGGAGAAGCAATGCAGGAAATCAGATGTCCGCACTGCGGGCAGGTTTTTCAGGTCGATGAGGCCGGATATGCCGCTATTGTCAGCCAGGTCCGCAACAGTGAGTTTCACAGAGAACTGGAGGAGCGGAGGAAGCAGTTCGAGAAGGAAAAGGACGCGGCTGTGGAGCTGGCGGTTTCAAGGGAGCGTGAGAGGGCGCAGCAGGAGGCTGCCGGCGCCGCCCTGAAGCTGCAGAAACTGCAGAGTGAAAAAGACAGTGAGGCAGGCCGTCTGCAGAAGGAAAAGGATGCAGAGGTTTTCCGCCTGCAGAGCGAGAGCAGGGCTGAGGCGGCCAGGCTGCAGCATGAGAAAGAGGCTGCTGTTGCCGCTGCACGCGCGGAGCAGGAAGAAGCGCTGAGAGAGCTGCAGGGACAGATCCGCGACCTGGAGGAGAAGGTCCGGATGGCCGGGACAGAGCAGAAGCTGGCAGTGTCGGAGGAACGCGAAAAAGGGACGAAACTCCTCTCAGAGAGAGAACAGTCTATTCTGCAGCTGCAGAATGCCCTGAAGCTCCGGGAGGATGAAGCAAAGCTTTCCGAGCAGACGATAAAAGCGTCTTATGAAGAGCGCCTGCAGCAGAAGGACGAGCAGATTGCCTACTACCGGGACTTTAAAACGAGACAGTCAACCAAGATGATCGGCGAGTCCCTGGAGCAGCACTGCGAGATCAGCTTCAAC
This sequence comes from uncultured Lachnospiraceae bacterium, assembly GCA_902795835.1. The sequence continues at coordinate 833 of CADBNA010000090.1, forward strand.
CGTGTCAGGGCTGCGGGATTTCAGAGGGCTTATTTTGAAAAAGACAACGACGCCAGGACGGGGAGCAAAGGGGATTATATCTTCCGGGACTATGATGAGAGCGGGCTGGAATACATTTCCATCATGTTTGAGATGAAGAATGAGATGGATGAAACGGCTACCAAGCATAAGAACGCTGATTTTTTCAGGGAACTGGATAAGGACCGCCGGGAGAAGAACTGCGAGTATGCCGTGCTGGTATCCATGCTTGAGCCGGACAGCGAGCTGTATAATGAAGGAATCGTGGATGTGTCCTACCGTTACCCGAAGATGTATGTGATCCGTCCGCAGTTTTTTATTTCTCTGATCACCATACTGCGGAATGCCGCACAGAACGCCCTCGGGTACAGGAAAGAGCTGGAGCTGACCCGCAGACAGAATATCGACATTTCTCATTTTGAGGATGACCTGAAGGATTTCAAGGAGCGGTTTGGCCGGAATTTCCGCCTGGCAAGCGAGAGATTTCAGAAGGCGATTGAAGAAATCGACAAGACCATTGACCATCTGCAGAAAACAAAGCAGGCGCTGCTGTCCTCCGAGAACAACCTGCGCCTGGCAAATGACAAGGCGGAAGCCCTGTCTGTAAAAAAACTGACTGCAAAAAATCCTACGATGCGGCAGCGGTTCGAAGAGCTGGGGCCGGATGATGAAGAAGAATAAGGGGAGGCGATGCTTTCCCCTTCTTCATTCCCAGAAATCCCGGGTTCCTGTCTCCTGACAGAGAATCTGCCGCAGATCCATCATGGCCGTGTAGTTCGGCAGGATGAATACGGGGCGGGCATCTTCGCCCATCTTTCTGATGAGCACATGGTAGTCTTCTATGATTTCCATGTGCGCGGGGTCTGCACCGGCTTTTTTCAGGCGGGCGTACAGATCTCCGGCTTTTTCCCCGCAGACATAGAGCTGTTTCAGGTGCGGGGATGCGCACAGCTTCTCGTAATCCGTCTTTTCGATCCATGAGATATCCGTACCGTCGCCGGTCCTGTTGTTCAGACAGAGGACAGCCGTAAAGTCTTCATCCAGACCGGTCACATACGAAAATGCCTGGCTGCATCCGGCGGGGTTTTTAACCAGGATCATCTGCAGCCTGGTGCCGTGCAGGTCAAAGGTTTCCAGCCTGCCGAAGGAAGAGCGGACACTGGAAAGGGAGCGGATGGCGTCCTGCGGAGACAGGCCAAGCGCCTTCACGGCGGCTATGGCAGCGGCCGCATTGTAAATGTTGTATACCGCAGGGAGAGAAATACGGACTTCCTGCGGTATTTCATCCGTTTTCACATGAATTACGCTTCCGCCGGCATTTTTCTGATCGACAGATACAACGGCCACATCCGGCTGCTGACGGCAGTACCCGCATTTCGGACAGCGGAAGCCGCCGAGATGGGCATAGATATGATAGTCATACTCATAGGCACTGCCGCACTTCGGACAGACGCCGGCGTCAGACAGATCTGTGCTGCCCTGCGGGCCGACAGAGGCGTCAAGGCCGTACCATATGACCCGGTTCGGCACACCCAGGGAGAGGGAAGCGGACAGGGGCTCCTCTGCATTCAGCACAAGCACGGAATCCGGACTGCGCTTCACACCGGTCCTGATCTCCTTCAGCGTGTTTCCGACGCCTCCGTACCGGTCTTCCTGGTCACTGAACAGATTGGTGACGACAATGACGGCCGGATGGATAAAAGGGACAGCCTGTTTCAGGGCTGCTTCATCGCATTCCAGAACGGCATACGCGTGCCGGGCTCTGCCCCGCCAGTCGGCACTGCAGATCAGGTCGGCAGCCATGCCGTGCAGCAGGTTCGCGCCTGAGCGGTTCAGAAGGCAGTCATGCCCGGAAGAGGTCAGGGCGTGCTCGATCATGTTGCACGTCGTGGTTTTTCCGTTGGTGCCGGTCACGACAACAATCTGCATGCCTTCAGACACGGCAGACAGGATATTTTTCGACACTTTCATGGCAGCGATGCCGGGGATGGCGGTGCCGCCCCTGCCGGTCCGCCGCAGGATTGCCCGCGTCAGCTTGCAGACGGCTACGGCAGCGACTGTCTGAATGGGATTCGGTTTCTTCATTCTACGGTTATTCCTCATACAGATGCAGGGCCTCATGCAGGAGCTCATTGCCCTTGCCGAATTCAGCGGCCGCTTCCCGGATTTTGTCAGCTGCGGCCGTCTTTCCGGCTTCTTCTATCTGGGAAGCCATATCCAGCAGTTCGTTGGTGTGCTGTACATTGTGGTCGTACATATAGGACAGGAGAGCCAGGGACTTGTCGCCGGCAGCGCCGTCGTGGTGATGATGGTGCTCATGGCCGTGGCTGTGTTCATGCTCATGATCGTGCCCGCCGTGCGGGATCGGGTTGCCGTTTTCGTCTTTGAGAATGTGCATGGTTGGTACCTCCGTTTTTTTCTTTTGAGTATAGATGGTTTCGGGGGGAGATGCAAGATGTGTTTGCGGGAGTGAAGAGACGAACGCCGGGGCAGAGGCAGGCACAGCACTGCCGCCTGGCCCTCAGGTTCTCCGGGCGCAGAAGTTCTATGCTTTCCGAAGCCCCCTTTCTCACCGGAAAAAGGCTGAAGGCGTTCTCACCTCATCTTCCGTGAAAATGGCCGTCTACTGTGCTGTGAGCCGCCGTTCACTGCCGGGTCCTCCGAAAAGCTGAGAACTTCTAAGCACCCTCCGAAATTCGGGCAGGCCGGCAGTGCTGCACCTGTCTCTGCCCACGACGGTTATGCACAGCAGACCGGGACGGGGCTTCATGCCCGAAGGATCGCTTTGGAGCAAGTGTTGACAGCCGTTGGGCTGCCGGAGCTGCGAAGCAGGGGCGAGATCGGGCATA
>CADBNA010000091.1 GCA_902795835.1 uncultured Lachnospiraceae bacterium
AAGGCGGCGTGGAGATCATGATGAAGAGACTGCAGCCCTTCCTGGACCGGTATCCGGAGATTGTGTGAGGAGGACTTAAAAGGTATAGGTTTTGACAGTGCCCGGAGACGGACGCAGACCGGAACAGGACTTCATACCCTCGTCCTGCTGTCGCTTCATGCGCCATCCGTAAGGGCTTCCGTCACCGCGGAGCAGGGTACCGCTCGAATCCTCGGAGTTTTCCTTATGAAAACTCCTCAGTCTCGCTCTCGATCGGGCGTGTGTGCCCGATCTCGCCCCTGTTCCACGGCTCCGGCAGCCCAACGGATGCCAGCATTCCCTCCAATGCAGGTCTTCGGGCATGAAGCCCTGTTCCGGTCTGCTGTTTATCGCGAGAAGGCAAGCCGACAGGGACAGCCATATCGGCAGTTCCGAATTTCGGAGGGTACATAGCAGTTCCTGGCTTCCAGGAGTTCCCGACAGTGAACGGCGGCTCACAGCACAGAAGAAGGCCATTCACACATAACACGAGGTGAGAACGCCTTCAGGCTCTTCCGATGGTGAAGGGAACGGCGGGGAGCCTGGAACTCCTTGTGCCCGGAGAACCTGAGGAACAGACGGTATGGCTGTCCCTGCCGGCGTCCGTTTTGCCGCTGTCAAAACCTATAGATTTTGTCATAATAATATCGTATAATCAGTACAGTGAAATTCAGAACAGGAGGAATCACCATGGCAATTACAGTTACAGATGATATCAGGTACGTGGGCGTCAATGATCATGACGTAGATCTCTTCGAGGGGCAGTATGTCGTTCCGAACGGCATGGCTTACAATTCCTATGTGATAATGGATGAGAAAATCGCAGTCATGGACACGGTGGACATCCGCTTCACTCACGAGTGGCTGGACAACCTGGCAAATGTTCTCGACGGGAAAAAGCCGGATTACCTGATCATACAGCATATGGAGCCGGACCACTCCGCCAATATCCAGAATTTCCTGAACATCTATCCGGATACGACCGTCGTAGCCGACAAAAAATGCTTCTGCATGATGGATCAGTTCTTTGATCTGCCGGATACGGTGAAAAGGCAGGAGGTCGGCAACGGAGAGAGCCTGACCCTCGGAAAGCATGTCCTCACCTTCGTCTTTGCCCCGATGGTGCACTGGCCGGAGGTTATGGTTACGTATGACAGCACGGACAAGGTTCTGTTTTCCGCAGACGGTTTCGGCAAATTCGGAGCCAATGACGTGGAAGAGGACTGGGCCTGTGAGGCCCGCCGCTATTACATCGGCATCGTCGGCAAATACGGCCAGCAGGTCCAGAACCTTCTGAAGGTGGCTGCCACGCTGGATATTCAGATCATCTGCCCGACGCACGGCCCTGTCCTGAAGGAGAATCTGGGCTATTACATCGACAAATATGACAAGTGGTCTTCTTATACGCCGGAAGATGACGGCATCGTCATCGCGTATACATCCGTGTACGGCCATACAAAAGAAGCCGTGAATCAGCTGGCGGCCATGCTGGAGAAGAAAGGCGCGCCGAAGGTCAGCGTCTTTGACCTGGCAAGAGACGACATGGCAGAAGCCGTAGAGGACGCGTTCCGGTACAGCAAGCTGGTGCTGGCTACGACAACCTATAATGCGGATATCTTCCCCTTCATGCGGTCCTTTATCGAACACCTGACGGAGAGAAATTTCCAGAACCGCACGGTTGCCTTTATCGAAAACGGCACATGGGCGCCGCAGGCCCTGAAGGTGATGAAGGGAATGTTCGAAGGCAGCAAAAACCTGACCTATATCAGCACCGACGTTACCATCAGATCCGCCCTGAAGGCTGACAGCAAGGAAGCCCTGGAAAAGATGGCGGATGAGCTCTGCCGGGATTACAAGGCGCAGTCTCAGGACAAAGCGGACAAAAATGACATGTCCGCGCTGTTCAGGATCGGCTACGGCCTGTATGTCATCACTTCCAATGACGGCAAAAAGGACAACGGCATGATCTGCAACACGGTCACCCAGCTGACCAGCTCGCCGAACCGCGTGGCCGTCAACATCAACAAGCAGAATTATTCCCACCATGTGATCCAGCAGACCGGGAAGATGAATGTGAACTGTCTGTCCGTAGAGGCGCCGTTCTCTGTCTTCCAGCGTTTCGGCTTCCAGACCGGGCGTTCCGTGGACAAATTTGAAGGCATGGAGGTGCTCCGCACTGACAACGGCCTTGCATTCCTGCCCCGCTATATCAACGCGGTCATGTCTCTGGAGGTAGAGTCCTACATGGATCTGGGCACCCATGGCATGTTCATCTGCAAGGTAACCGAGGCCCGCGTCATGTCCGATAAGGATACCATGACCTATACCTATTATCAGAAGAATGTCAAGCCGAAACCGCAGACAGAAGGCAAGAAGGGCTGGGTCTGCACGGTCTGCGGCTATATCTACGAGGGCGATCCGCTTCCGGAGGACTTTATCTGTCCGCTCTGCAAACACGGTGCGGCTGACTTTGAACCGATAAAATGACACGGTGAGGGCACATGAGGAACTTTTTCAGCCTTGAGAGCCCTGTCATGAAGTTTCTGGACAGCGTGGGCGACCTGATCATACTGAACATCTGTTTTCTGATCGGGTCGCTCCCCGTAATTACAGCCGGCGCCAGTCTGACGGCACTGTACTCCGTGAGCCTGAAGCTGGTCAGAAATGAAGAAGGCGGTGTTTTTACCGTCTTCTGGAAGGCCTGGAAGGAAAACTTCCGGCAGGGCACGCTTGCCTGGCTCCTGGTTCTGGCAGCGGCCGGCTTTTTTGCATTTGAGCAGTCTGTCGTCGGGGTGATGGGCGGGACCCTGGGTTTTGTTTTCCGGATCGCCTGGTATATTCTGGACGCGGTATTTGCGGCGATTGTCTGGTTCCTGTTTCCCTATATGGCCAGATTTGAAGACCGGCTGAAGGTCTGTATCGGCAATGCACTGCGGTTTTCACTCCTGCATATCCTGTATACGCTGGTATCCTTAGCCCTTCTTGCCGGCCTTCTGGCGCTGACGCTTTGGACGCCTGAGACCCTGGGCTGGATGCTGTTTTTCTGGCTCACGATAGGTTTTGCCCTTATCGCCTGTATCCATTCCGTGTTTGTCAGGAAGTTTTTTGAACCGTTTGAGAAATAAGACACTGTCAGAAAGCTTTACCGGCGGGCTGATTCGGAAGCCTCCGCAGACAGTGCCCGAGGAGAACAATATGTCGGACGACAGAAAAAAAGAAGTGGAAGAGGCGCTGGACGCCTATGTGCGACCCATGCTGGCTTCGCACGGGGGCAATATACAGGTGGAAGATATCGAGGAAGACGTCGTCTATTTCCGCCTGACAGGAATGTGCGCCGGATGCGCAGCCGCGGATCTGACCAGCGAGAGCCTGGTCAATGAGGAGCTGGTAAAACATGTACCCTGGCTTAAAAAGGCCGTACTGGACACCAGTGTGAGTGAAGATCTTCTGGCACAGGCAAAAGCGATCCTGAATAAAACCTGGAAGCCTGAATAAAACTGGCATGGCTTGCCTGCAAGGAAGGCATGCCGGAGAGATAGAAAAGGCCCGGATGCTATTCCAGCATCTGGGCCTTTTCCAGCTTTGCGTAGGCGCCGTTCTTTTTCAGGAGCTCATCCCGGGTTCCCTGCTCGAGGATGCCTTTTCCCTCAACTACTGCAATCCGGTCGGCATCCCGGATCGTGGACAGCCGGTGCGCGATTACGATGCAGGTCTTTCCTTCCGACAGCCGGTCCAGGCTCTCCTGGATTCTGGCCTCCGTCACGGAATCCAGAGCGGAAGTCGCTTCGTCCAGGATCAGGATAGGCGGGTTTTTCAAAAAGACGCGGGCGATAGAGATGCGCTGCTTCTGTCCGCCGGACAGGACAATGCCCCGCTCGCCGACAAAGGTCTGGTACTGCTGCGGCATCTGCATGATTTCGTCATGGATCTCCGCCTGCGCCGCCGCCCGGGCAACCTCCGCATCTGTGGCATCCGGCCTGCCGTAGCGGATGTTGTCCATAATGGTTCCGGCAAACAGGAATACATCCTGCTGGATGATGCCGATGTTTTTCCGCAGGCTTTCCTGCGTTACTTTTCTCACATCAAGGCCGTCTATCAGGATGCGGCCTGCCGTCACATCATAAAACCGGGGAATCAGGTGGCACATGGTGGTTTTGCCCCCGCCGGATGAACCGGCCAGCGCGAATGTCTCTCCCGGCCGTATAGTCAGGCTGACATCATGCAGCACCTCCTTTCCGCTGCTGTAGGAGAAGAAAACATGGTCAAAGCAGATTTCTCCCTCTGCGCGTTCCAGTACGACGGCATCAGGGGAATCCTCGATATCCGGCCTGGTCCGCATGATTTCCATAAAGCGGCTGAAGCCGGCCATGCCCTGAGAGTAGATCTCCATGAACTGTGTCAGCTTGCGGATCGGGGAAGTGAATGTCGAAATATACAGCGTGAACGTGACGAGGTCGATGAAATCCATTTCCCCGCGCATGATCAGAGCGCCTCCGAAGGTAATGACCACGACCTGCATCAGGCTGACAGAAGCTTCCACACTGGCCATAAAACGGCCCATGGCGCGGTAGTACTGCTCCTTGCTGTGTTTAAACGCCTCGTTGGCATCCTGAAATTTCTCATGCTCTTTTTCCTCGTTGGCAAAAGCTTTTGAGGTTCGGATGCCGGAGATGCCGCTCTCGATCGCGGCGTTGATCTCACCGGTTTTTTTCTTGACTTCCCTGTTCGCATTTTCCATGCCCATTCTCTGGCGCATGGAAAACCAGATGCAGCCGGGCAGCATAAGGAACAGGACGAGGCTCAGTTTCCAGTTGACAGACAGGAGGATGAGGATAGCGCCCGCAAGCGTGACGCCGCAGGTCAGGAGATTTTCCGGTCCGTGGTGGGCCAGCTCCACAATCTCAAACAGGTCATTGGTTACCCGCGACAGCAGGACGCCGGTACGGTTGTGGTCAAAAAAGCTGTAGGACATTTCCTGCATGTGCAGAAAAATATCCCGTCTCATATCCGCCTCTACCAGCGTGCCCATCCGGTGGCCGATGATAGTGACCTGATACTGGAAATACGCCCGGATCAGGTAGGAAACCGCCAGGACGGCCATGACCGTGAAAAAAGCCCTGTACATATGGGCAGGCAGAAACGTCTGCATGGAGCGCCGGGAGACAATTGGAAATGCCAGATCCACCAGCGCGATCGCCAGCGACAGGAGCATATCCTGCGCAAAGGCGCGCCCGTGCGGGCGGATATAGGAGGCAAAGACGGACAGTTTTGATTTTGTGTAATCTATAGTATTCATACGGTCAGAAAAATGCAAAAAATCCATGCCTGGGAATGTTATGTCATCAGAAACAATATAACACCTGTCTGGCATCCAGTAAAGCCGCAGGAAAGACTGCGCCGGCATATTGCTGAAAAAGAGTGATTTTTACACGGAAAGAAGGTAAAATGAATCCAATGGGTTTTTAATGTATTTTTAATTATCGCCCAAAGATGCCTTAAGGCTCGTCTGTTATTCTCTGACCATGGACAAACGAGCTGCCGCCTGAAGACAAGCCGGCGGATCCCTGTATAAGGAGGATAACAGAATGGATAACATGGAAAAGGTTGAGAAGCTTCGTGAGCGTGCAAATGTGACATACGAAGAAGCAAAACAGGCACTGGAGGAAAACAACTGGGACCTTCTCGATGCCATGGTAAGCCTGGAGAAACAGGGCAAGACCAGAGAGCCGGGACAGACAAGCTATTCCACCAGCTATGAAGAACAGAAGAATTACCTGCCCGTTAAGGAAACGATCGAAGAAAAAAACCGAAAGAAACCGAGAGAACACAGACTCCGCGGTCTGATCCGGAAATTCGCCAGGATCTGCAGAGACAATTCCTTCCACGTTACCCGGAACGGCAATGACATCATCCACGTGCCGGTCTATGTGCTGGTGCTGCTGCTCCTCTTCTTCTGGAAAGAGCTGCTTGTCATCATGGTGATTTCCCTCTTCTTTAATGTCCGGTATCATTTTGAGGGAAAAGATGAACTGGTCAATGCCAACCGCTTCATGAACTCCGCCAGCGACATGGCGGACCGCGTCAAAGAGGAGTTCGAGAAGGGGGAGGAAGTCCCGGAAACGCAAGAAGACGGCCTGTCCCCTGAATCATCCGGGATGAACCAGTGAAGACCAATTAATCAATACATAAAGGAGATACATCTATGCCCGCAGCCATCCTGGTCGTAGAAGATGAAGAAAAACTGGCCCGCTTTGTAGAACTGGAGCTGGTCCATGAAGGATATCAGGTGACAAAATCCTTCAATGGCCGTGACGCTCTTGCGGAGGCCCTGAAAAACGAATATGACCTGATTCTCCTGGACATCATGCTTCCGGGGCTGAACGGACTGGAAGTACTCAGACGCCTGCAGAAGGAAAAAGCGACCCCGGTTATCCTTCTGACAGCCAGGGATGCCGTTATGGACAAGGTATCCGGTCTGGATGCCGGGGCTGTGGATTATATTACAAAGCCCTTTGCGATCGAGGAATTGCTGGCCAGGATCCGTGCGGCGCTGAAGAGAACAGCCGTTTTAAGAGACGGGGGAACGCAGGGGAGCGCTCCTGCCGCATCCGCATCAGAGGAAGGACTGCTG
>CADBNA010000092.1 GCA_902795835.1 uncultured Lachnospiraceae bacterium
ACGAGAAAGAGGCGCTTCGCGAACAGGACCGCGCGCGTCAGGAGTGGACGCGCCTGCAGGAGCAGAGCGGCTTTATGGAAGAGCGGCTCCGGATTACGCGCACAGAGCTGGAAAGACTCGGCGAAGAAATGAATGCGCTGCTGCACAGTCTTCGCGAGGAGCAGGAAGGAACCGGTGAAAAACAGGCGCAGATTGACCTGCTGCAGGAGGAGATCACCCAGCGCAGAGGGGCAATTGAAGCCTGCGAGGAGGCCATGGCCGGCTTCTCCAGGCAAAAGGAGGAACTGAACCGCTCGCATCGCTCATTTTTTGAACAGAGAGATGAGCTGTCCGACCAGAAAAACAGGATGAGCCAGGAATACATGCGCCTGGAAAATGCGCTGGAGAAGCTGGAATCCGCCCAGGAAGCCCGGGTCAGCTACCTGTATGAGGAGTACTCCCTGACGCCGGACCAGGCAGAGAAGTATGTGTTTGACGGGCCGTCGGAAGCCGGTGCCCTGAAGAGGGAGATCCGCGGTCTCCGCGATGAAATCCGCGGTCTTGGCAATGTAAACGTCAACGCAATAGAGGAATACCGGGAACAGAAGGAGCGCCATGATTTCCTGTCCGGACAGCAGCAGGATCTGGTACAGGCGACGGAAACCCTGCAGGGAATCATCGGTGAGCTGGATGAGGGCATGCGGAAGCAGTTCCGCGAAAAGTTCGGCCAGATCCGGGAAGAGTTTGACAAGGCGTTCCGCCAGCTTTTCGGCGGCGGCAAAGGGACGCTGGAGCTTGTGGAAGGCGAGGACCTGCTGGAGAGCGGCATCCTGATCATTTCCCAGCCTCCGGGTAAAAAGCTGCAGAATATGATGCAGCTCTCAGGAGGAGAAAAGGCACTGACAGCCATCGCGCTGCTGTTTGCCATACAGAACCTGAAGCCTTCTCCGTTCTGCCTGCTTGACGAAATAGAAGCGGCTCTCGACGACAACAATGTCGGGCGGTTTGCAAAATACCTGCACCGGCTGACCAAAAACACACAGTTTATCATCATCACGCACAGACGCGGAACCATGACAGCCGCGGACCGCCTGTACGGCATAACCATGCAGGAAAAAGGCGTCTCGGCCCTGGTTTCGGTCAATCTGGTCGAGGCCCAGCTGGAGAAATAAGGGAACCGGCTTTCACACAAGAGGTATTCATACAGAAAGCATACAGAAAGGAAGGCAGAGATGGCAGATGGATTTTTCAGCCGCCTGTTCAGGGGACTGACAAAGACCAGGAAGAACATGGCGGATAATCTGGATATGGCGTTCGGCTGTACAGAGATCAACGACACTTTTTACGAGAATCTGGAAGAGGCGCTGGTCATGAGTGACATCGGCATCGAGACGACAGAAACCGTGATCGAAAACCTGCAGGAGCTGGTAGAGGATATGGAAATCACGAAGCCCAGCGAGTGCAAGAAGCTGCTGGCAGACTGCCTGAAGCATCAGATGCGTGTAGTGGATACGGACTATGCCTTCGAGAACCGGACTTCGATCGTCCTTGTGCTGGGCGTTAACGGCGTAGGGAAAACGACGACGGTCGGAAAGCTGGCGGCCAAGCTGAAGGCACAGCGCAAAAAAGTGATCATCGCCGCAGCAGACACCTTCCGCGCCGCAGCGACAGAGCAGCTGACGACCTGGGCCAACCGGGCCGGCGTGGAGATCATCAGCGGACAGGAAGGGTCAGATCCCGCCGCCGTCGTGTACGATGCGGTCGCAGCCGCAAAGGCGCGGCACGCGGATGTGCTCCTGATCGATACAGCCGGGCGCCTGCACAATAAAAAGAATCTGATGGAAGAGCTGAAGAAGATCTACCGCATTCTCGGGAAGGAATATCCGGAAGCGTGGCTGGAGACCTTGCTTGTCCTGGACGGTACCACCGGCCAGAATGCCATCGTGCAGGCGCAGAGTTTTCAGGAGACGGCAGACATCACGGGCATTATTCTGACCAAGCTGGACGGTACCGCCAGAGGCGGCATCGCCATCGCCGTGCAGTCCGAGCTGGATATTCCCGTGAAGTATATCGGTGTCGGCGAGCATATCGACGACCTGCAGAAGTTTGATCCGGATGCATTTGTAGAGGCGCTGTTCGACACAGAGAAAGCGGGCGCATGAACAGGCGGAACTTCCAGAAGGAGATGGAGCGGATCCTCGCAGACGAGGAGAAGAGCGGGCGCGTACCGCTGCTGCTGCTTCACAGCTGCTGCGCCCCGTGCAGCAGCTATGTGCTGGAATACCTGTCCGGCCATTTCCGGATTCTGGATTATTACTACAACCCGAACATTGCGCCGGAAGAGGAATACCGCAGGCGGGCGGCTGAACTGCAGAGACTGATTGGGGCTATGCCGCTTGCGCATTCTGTGACTTTCCTGGAAGGGACATATGAACCGGATCGTTTCCGGGAGATCGCCCGGGGACTGGAGGACGCCCCCGAAGGCGGAGAGCGCTGCACAAAATGCTTTGAACTGCGTCTGCGGGAATCAGCCGAACAGGCGCGCCGGTACGGCTGCGATTACTTTACTACGACTCTGTCGATCAGTCCTCTCAAGGACGCACAGAGACTCAATGCCATCGGGGAAGCGCTGGCGGAGGAGTACGGAGTGAAGTACCTGCCCTCTGATTTTAAGAAGCGGGACGGATATAAGCGGTCGATTGAACTGTCCCGGGAATACGGACTGTACCGGCAGGATTTCTGCGGGTGCGTGTATTCACGGCGGGGATAAATCCATGATGCGCTCTTCGTTTGTCATGGAGGTTATCCAAACCATATAAGTAGTTACATATAATAGCATAACGGACGCCGGCAGTGACAGCCATTCCGTCTGTTCCTCAGGTTCTCCGGGCACAAG
>CADBNA010000093.1 GCA_902795835.1 uncultured Lachnospiraceae bacterium
AATTCCATATGTCAATCGAATCATCAAGGGTCGGGAGCAGATCGTGAACAAGACGTTCGTGAAAATGATGGATGAACTCGGCTATGATGTGCGCCTTGTATATGAGAAGCGAAATCACACGAGGGAGGACTTTTAAGATGAAACAGGAAGCTGACAAGAAAAAGATCATACGCACACTCCGTGCCATTGCGATTCTTTGTGTAATCGTTCTGACCGGCTCAATGATGTCTTCCGTTGCTTTTGCTGAAGAAGAACCGAACAATGTGCGGATCGGATACTACGAAAACGAAGTCTTTCAGGAGGGGGCCGGAGAGGGGCTGGTCAAAACCGGATACGCCTATGAATACTACAGGAAGATCTCAGAATATACCGGCTGGAAATATGAGTATGTATATGGAGGCTTTTCCGAGCTGTATCAGATGCTCCTTGACGGCGAGATCGATTTACTTGCCGGTTTGGCATACAGAGAAGAACGTTCAGGTCTGATCGGTTATCCCGATGCCATCATGGGCAGCGAGTCGTATTATCTGGTACGGCATGATACGGACAATGATATCACACAGGACCCTGTCACAATTAACGGGAAAAAGATCGGCGTACTTGACAGCGTCATGGTCAGCACACTGAATGATTTTCTTGCAAAGCATGATATTCAGGCGGAAGTTAAGGTCTTTCCGGATCATACAGGTTTATTCAATGCTTTTGACAGCCATGATGTTGATATTCTTGTGGCTGAAAGTGACGGCGCATCCGGACGGAATCACGCGGTGCCCCTGCTGCTTTTCGGGTCCTCTGATTATTATCTCTGTGTCAATATCCAGCGGCCTGATCTCCTCGCATCTTTAAATGAGGCACAGGCTCAGCTGGCCGTGGAAGAACCAAATTTTCTCAGTTCCCTCAGCGTAAAGTATTACCCTGCAAGCATCACAGCTCGGGCGTTTTCCGAAGAGGAACTTGAATGGATCAACTCACACGATTCACTTCACCTTGGTTACTTGGAAAACTATCTTCCCTACAGTGACACAGATGATCAGGGACAGATGACGGGCCTGATCAAAGATTATATTCCTGATCTTCTGGATGGACTCGGCATTGATCATCTGACTGTGACATATACAGGATACGAAAAATACGATGATATGATCGATGCAATGAATTCCGGTGAAATCGATGCAGCGTTTCCGGTTGGCGGAGGATTGTATTATTCAGAAGAAAACGGCATCAATCAATCCCGTGCTGTGGCATCCGCTTCAACGGAGCTGGTCTATTATGGCGATTATAATGAGGAAAAACTGAAGACATTCGCGGTGAACGAAAACAACCGCATGCAGTATTACTATGTGCGGACAAACTATCCGGAAGCGGAGATTATTCTCTATCCATCTATTGACAACTGCCTTGAAGCGGTGCTTGCCGGGAAAGTTGGCGTAACGACCTTGAACGGCCTTAGGGCCAATGACATTCTCCGCAACAGCAAGTATGAAGGCCTTTCCATGCATCTGGCCACCCGAAATGATGATCGTTGCTTCGGTGTGGAGATCGGAAACGAAGGACTCCTGAAGCTGCTCAACCGGGGTATTACTATTCTGGGCGACGACTATGCCCAGAATATCTCATACCGCTATACCTCCGGTCTGTATACTTATGGTTTTGTTGATATGCTCAGGGATCATATGGCACTATTTACCAGCGTGATCCTCGCCATCGTGGCGCTGGTGATTTTCATGCTCGCCCGGGACAGCCGCCGGAACAGAACACGTCTGAAGGAGAAAGAACTGCTTCTTGAGCAGCAGGCGCTTCAGAAACAGCAGGATCAGATGATTACAGCGATGGCTTCCGATTACAGAAGTGTCTATTATGTAGATCTGGATAAAGATGAAGCGATTTGCTACCGTGACGATCCCAGATTCAGCGAAGCGCCTGCGCTTGGAGCGACTTTCCCGTACCTCCGGGATTTCACCGCATTCGCTGGCAATCATGTGGCGGAGCAATATAGGGATGATTATCTGACCTTTATTCAGCCGGAGAACATCCGTGCAGCGCTTGCGACGCAGCAGACTATCGCGTACCGCTTTCTTGAACTGAATGACGGGAAGGAATCCTATGCCATGCTGAGAATGGCGGGGGTACGCCATCCGGAGGATCGGGATGACCATATAGTCCATGCTATTGGCGTGGGATTCTCCGATATAGACGAGGATATGCGCAAATCACTGGCGCAGCAGCAGGCTCTCAGGGACGCACTGGATACCGCCGAGCAGGCTAATCTCGCCAAGACAGCTTTCCTTTCTAATATGAGCCATGAGATTCGCACCCCTATGAATGCCATCATCGGGTTGAACAACATTGCGATGAATGACCCGACCGTTTCAGACAAGGTGAGGGAGTATCTTGAGAAGATCGATGCTTCCGCCCATCATCTGCTGGGCATTATTAACGACATCCTGGATATGTCCCGGATCGAGTCCGGACGCATGGTCATTAAAAAAGAGGAATTCTCATTCTCCAGGAATCTGGAACAGGTCAACAACATGATTAGCGGTCAGTGCCGTGACAAGGGTGTTCATTATGAATGCAGAGTGATAGGAAAAATCGACGAATATTATATCGGCGATGCCATGAAGCTGAAGCAGGTGATGCTGAATATCCTGGGCAACGCCGTGAAATTCACACCGGAAGGCGGAACGGTGACGTTTCTGATTGAAGAGGGGCATCGTTTTGACGGAAAAGCGACCATTATGTTTACCTTCAAGGATACCGGCATCGGTATGAGCAAAGAATACATTCCGCATATCTTTGAGGCATTCAGTCAGGAGGATTCCTCATCTACCAGTAAATATGGCAGCACCGGCCTTGGCATGCCGATCACAAAAAGTATCATAGAACTGATGAACGGCCATATCGAAGTCGAAAGTGAAAAAGATATGGGCACTACCTTTACCGTAACAGTCACGCTGGAGGAATCCGATCGCAAAGACACTGTCGCTGTAGAAGGTGATTTAAATCCTCATGAAATGAGCGTACTCGTAATCGATGACGACAGGATCGCGCTTGAGCACGCCGAAGTGATTCTCGGCCAGATTGGTATCAGCTGTGAAACGGCGGAATCCGGCTGGGAAGGAATCGAAAAAGTGAGGATCCGTCATGGCCGTCAGGAGGAATACGATCTGATTCTGGTGGACTGGAAAATGCCGGAGCTGGACGGCGTGGAGACGACACGCCAAATCCGGTCGATTGCAGGAAACGATACACCTATTATTATCCTGACCTCTTTCAATTGGGATGACATCGCAGATGAAGCTATGGCGGCCGGCGTTGACACGTTTGTCGCAAAGCCGCTGTTCGCGGGCAGTGTGATGGATGAATTCCGGGAGGTTTTCCGGCGGAAGAATGCAACTCTGGCAAAGAAGACGGCGGATCTGAAAGGGCGAAGAGTGCTGCTTGCCGAGGACGTAACCGTGAATGCCGAAATCATGATGATGGTACTAGGCATACGTGAAATGGAAGTAGATCACGCGGAGAACGGGCAGAAAGCCGTGGAGTTGTTCGATTCTCATGAAGTGGGCTACTACTCTGCTATTTTGATGGATATGCGCATGCCTGAGATGGACGGACTGGAAGCGACACAGGTAATCCGTGCTATGGACAGACCTGACGCAAAGAGTATCCCCATTATCGCGCTGACGGCAAATGCCTTTGATGAAGACGTACAGCGCAGTATGCAGGCCGGACTGAATGCCCACCTGTCAAAACCTGTTCAACCGGAAACCCTGTATGAAACGCTGGAAAACCTGATCCATGATTAATGGATTTATCAGTTTTTTCTTAGGCTTTACAGATGACGATCTCCGTTCCTTACAGAACATATTGCTGGAAGATCCTAAGGCAGGACCGGTAATACAGGGGACGGGAGGGCTTAGAAAAGTAAGGTTTGCATTTCCTGATTCGGGTAAGAGTGGAAGTGTCAGAGTCTGCTATATTGATATAGAAGGAGTACTTGAGATACATCTCATTGATGTGTTTGCAAAGAACGAGAAAGAGAATTTGACCAAGGCAGAAAGAAATCAGATCAGGATAGTGGTGGAACAGATCAAGCAGGAGCGTCTGCGATATTTGAGGAAAGAATTATGAGTACTATGTATGAAAGCCTGATGGAAGGGCTGCAGGAAGACCTGAAGGACATCCAGACTTATGGAGAGCCTCAGGGCAGAAAAACTGTTATAGAATATGTACCTGTTAAAGAGTACACGGCTGATGAAGTGAAGTCGATTCGTAAAGGGGCAGGTGTGAGCCAGTCCGCATTTGCCAAATGCCTGGGCGTTTCTAAAAAGACCGTCGAGAAGTGGGAATCCGGAGACAACATACCTTCAGGACCTGCCTCCAGGCTGTTGGACCTATTTTTCAATCATACGATCAGCGCAACACAATACATCAAGCATGTTTAGACTGTAATCACGCTGACAGCATTCTGATAGCGCCAGCCATGACAGACAGGACAGTCTGGATACCTGGGATCAAAATGATTTGTTACAGGGACAAATACCAAGAAAATACGTTTGGTATCTTAAATACGACTCCCCGCAGGGCTTGCACTGCGGGGATTTTTCTTTTTCCGTATTCGTACTCATGACTGCATCAAAAATCCTCCGTACGGATTTCGATATCTCCATCCGGATAGGTCCCTTCCTTAAGAATATTTCCCGTTTCCGAATCCGCAGTCACGACATGAACATGCCAGGTCTCCAGCCCGGAGAATATCTGATAATACATGCAGGATGCAAGAAGGTCATACAAGGCGGTCCGGTACCGCTCCGAATTGGCGGCAGAAGAGAGCAGGACATTTATTTCCTCCCTTTTGTCATCAACGGACATGGAAAAATGATCCTGTTCCGAGAGAGAGCCTGTAACGGAGGATATGGTCTGGTCCGCCATCTCCAGCCATTTCCCTTTCTGCTCCGGCGTCACAAAGATGTGGATACTGCCCGCATAATCGGCGTACGAGTCACATGTCATATCCGGCATGGACCGGACTGTATCAAGAAAAGCCGGGATGCCATCTTCCGGTATCTGCCGGAAGATGAATTCGAGGGTATCCTCATTCTGCGCAGACGAAGAAGCCACTTCCTCTTCCGCTTCGGATGCGTCCGTATCTTCCGGGGAAAATGAGCGGAACAGATCCGCGCAGGTTTCCGGCAGATCCTCATCCAGGCTTCCCTCCTCATAGTCAAAGACAAGAGAATACAGGTACTCTTTCCCTGAAAAGAGATAGACCCTGTTGACCCAGCGCTTCCGGTTTCTGCTGTAGGTGGATCTGGCATACGCATGATCCGCATCTGCCTGAAAGCTTCCGAAGATGAGGTTTTCACGCCCGGCTTCAAGCGTGGATGACAGTCCGGCCGCAGTCAGCGACTCGAGGGGGGCGGTGTTTTTCTGCGCCTGTACGATCAGTGCCGCCCCGGTGGCATCCTCCTGCGCTGCCAGGGTATTTCCGGAAAGGGCCGTACTCCAGTCATCCGGGATACCCACTTCAAAACCGTACTCTTCCAGATAGAATAAATGGAATCCTTCAGGGACCGGGGACTTCCGCTCCCAGGAAAAAGACCGGATGATCTTTTCAAAGTATGGGAAAAAGGCAGAGTAATCCTCATCTTCAAATATGCAGGATATGGTTATTACCGTATCCCTGTCCCAGTACACTTCTTCTATATAGTCATAGATCTTATCCTTCTTATCCTGATAGAGCAGTTCATAGGAGGAGCCGGACAGGCGGGTGAAGCCCGCAAAGGTATAGCCTTCCTGCGCCAGAGTCCGTGAAAGGGATGCTGCGGAAGCGCTGTTTACGGCCGGGTCATATTCTCCGGTCCGGAAGCAGACGGATGCGCCGGTTTCTTTCTGAATGTAAGACTGGCATCCGTCATTTTTTACGGGCGTCCAGTCCGAAGGGACCAGGACCGAGAAGCCGGCTCCGTCATCCATGTAAACCTGCATTTTGATTTCTTCCGTTTCAGATGTCTCCTTGTACTCCCGCTCTGCCGTAGGCGCCGGCGTATTGTAGAGCCGGAGCGTTGATCTTTCCTGCCCGGAAAGGATCAGCCCCGCAAAGGCGGCCGCGGCCGCAAGTGCGGATATCCGAAGCAGAAAGCGTGATTTTCCGTGCCTGAAGAATTGTTTCATTATGATTTCCTCCCTCAATGGAATCTGACAGAAAAGGGATGCATTCTGCCGGGATTCTGTCATGTTTTCTACAGAAACAAGGAAGGGGGGAGATTCGATGGCCGGTTACGTAAAAGAGGAATCCCTTCAGGGGGTAGCTGCCGGGGATGAAGAGATCAGGCAGAGCGGGGCAGATACGGAATCACAGGATGAGAAGAGGGACGTGATTGCGGCCGACGCGCTGTATGAGGAAGACGGCCATAAGATCCCGGATCCGGAAAAAAAGACGGATCCGGAAACGGCTTTCTCCTCCCTGCAGGAGATGCCGTACGAGATATCCGCCGGAGATAAGGAAGAGGCCGCATCCGACGGAGGGGCGCCGGGAACGGAAGAGCAGCTTCGCTCTGCCGTAGAGGCATATTTCTCAGGGGACGCCTCCTCTGAAGATGTCTGCGGGATCATGAATCAGTCATTTGCGGAGGAAGGCGCGGATTCCGGGGAGGTGTACAGGGTATTCGGCAGCGCGGCTGGAGAATGCCTTCGCGGGGACAACCTGGAGGCGGCAGGCGATCTGCTGGCATATACGGCTTTCGGGATTGAGGATGCGTCTCCCTTCCTTGGTCACCTTGACAGGCTGGAGGCAGCCCTTTTCGACAGCCTGCCGCCTTCTGCCCCTGAAAACGCGATGGACGCGGTGCATGAAAGGATAGAAGCCGTGTTCTCGGATAATGTGCCGCATGTTCTGGAGATGGATGTCATGGGCGTCATGATTGAAACGGACGGACAGAAAACAGAGATTTATGACGGACTTTCCGGAGAGCCGTACCGCGGAAGCGACCTGGAAGCCCTGCAGAAGGATTTTCCCGATACCGGCGCGATGATGGAAGCAGGCGATATTTCTTCTGACAGCCGGATGGAAGGAGAGCTGGACTCTGCTGATCCGGCAGATACAGCCCGTGTTGACAGAGACGAAATCCTTCCGGCATCCGCGCCCCCAGTATCAGATGACGGGGCGGATGATCCTGCCGATGGAAACGGCATAAAGGAGCCTTATCCGACAGAGAGCCTGACTGCGGCGGTTGACGGAGAAAATCTTTTCCCGGAAGAAGAATCCGGCAGCAGAGTGTTTTTTGAAGGGTATGGAGATCCTGAGGCAGTGGAAATGCAGCAGCCCGATGATGCCGTTTCATAACGGATGGTTTCCTGCAGCAGGATGGGAGTACAGGTCCCTTAAACAGATAGAGAGGGGGTGAGCCATATGCCGGATATTAAAGTCACAAAAGACTGTTATATCCCGAAAGAGCAGATCAAGATGTATTTTGCCTATGAGCCCAAATGGATCAGAAATCTGGTCACGCGAGAGAGGTATCTGGGAAGAGTATATGATCTGTCCTGCGGGAAAAGAATCCTGTCCGTGATCGCGCTTGTAAGCGGGGAGTATGTACTTGTCAGTACCTCGCTTGAAACACTGTACGCGCATATGAACGAGTGATGGGAGATGTGATGTATGCGGAATGATCAAAACGGGAAAGGGGGGCTGCTCAGGTGACTGGCGGAAAAAGGGGAAAACTGGCTGTTATATGCGCGGGCGTTCTGCTTCTGTCGGCAGGGTGCATGCAGGCAAAGGGATGCGCGGCGGATATCAGCGGCAGGGATGCCGCGGAGTGCTTTGCGGAGCAGAAAAAGTATGTGGATGATCTCTCCGCATTCGCGTCTTCCCTGGATGATGTGGTGACGCTGTATCTGACAGGGGCGATCGGAAAGGAGGATCTCCTGGTACATACAAAGAGGCTGCGGATGGAGCTGGACCTGCTGAAAGCGGCGTATAAGTCGGAAATGGAGAGCCAAAAGATCCGGCCGGGGACAGAGACATACGCGACCCTTAAGGGAAGCCGCGCGGTGGAAGAGCTGTTTTCCGCCTTTGGCGGCATCCTTGACATGCTGTCCGAAGAGGCCGGATATCCGGAGCGGCTCAGTTACCGGTATCTTGCCAGCCATCAGGTTTTGATTGACATTCTTGCGGATTATGTGGCTGCCGCGCAGGAGGAGGAAAAATGAAGGGCAATATGTACGGGATCGGGGGACTCTCCGATGTCGGACCGGAAAGGGTTCACAACGAAGACTATGTGCAGTACGCGGAACCAAATGACAGAACCATGCTCGCCGTGATAGCCGACGGGGCCGGATCCGCTGATGACAGGCCGACGCCCTCATCCATAGCGGCTGAGAGCATCATAGCGGATGTACAGGCCATATGCAGGGAAGAACCCGAACTTCTTGCTGCATTTCCGGAAACCGTTCTTAAGATGTGCGTGCGCGCGGCGGGAAGGATCCTGGACGCGTTCAAGATGGGAAACGACGAACTGTATGCCGGGTATGCATCCAGCGTCACCTGCATTCTTCTTATGGAGGAAGGACGCATTTGTGTCTGCCACTGCGGGAACACGCGCCTGTACATCCTCAGGGACGGCAGGATGACGCAGATGACAGCGGACCATACGGTGGGATGGCGAATGGTCGATGAGGGCCTGCTTTCCCAGGAGCAGTACTATCTGCACCCGGACAGGCTGAAGCTTACCAGCTCCCTTGGCATGTACCCGGATCCGGAACTGCAGGTGTTTTCGGGGAAAATCAGGGAGAACGATATTCTGGTCCTGACGACGGACGGACTGCATTACGCGGTCCGCACAGAAGTCATGGCGGAACTGGTTCTGGAAAGCACATCGCCGGAGGAAGCTTCACAGACCCTGATCGCGGCCGCGAAAAGCACCGGCTACCCCGACAATATGTCAAGTATCGTACTGTATCGGAGAACAAAATGAGGGCTGTCGCATCAGAAGATGCGGCAGCCCATTTCAATTTGGGGAGTTTCCGTTCAGTATTTCCATGACATCAGAGAGCTGCGCCGCATCAAAATGCCGCAGCAAACGGCCGGATACGGCGTGCATCATGATCAGGTAGGTAAAGAACCAGGTGGGGGACCTGCTGCCGACAGCCGCGTTTTTTTCTGCCTGGATCTGGCCGAGAATTTTTTTCCGGCAGAGGGATGCCTCTTCGGGATTAAGCCGTATTTCTGAATCTTCCAGTCTGACTTTCATTTCGATTTTCCTTTCCTGTATTTCTGATACTCCAGAAGAAACCGCAGACAGTAATACATACAGGTATCTCTCTGTGATTTGGGGAGGGCCATCTGCAACATGTCAAGCGGATGCTCGAAGAAATCCCCGCATACGGTATCCAGCCTGGCTTTTTTTAAAAACGCTCTGCATTTGGGCTCGTCGGCAAAAAAACGGTACAGTTCACGGATGCTGCCCGCCGTACAGAAGGTGTTGAGGGCATACTGCAGGCACACGGCGACATACAGCTCCTGCTCCGCGTTCTGAAAGAAGTTTTTGGGGATTTTGGGCAGTTCACCGGAAAGGATCCTTTTGTATGCGCTCAGAATGAAGGAAGCCTTATCAAGGGGCAGTTCTTTTGGAAACGCCAGGTGCGCGAGATAGAACAGATCCTTCTGCGGGTCGAGCTCCGGCGGGAAGCGGATGCATTTAACCGCCTTTTCCAGATGGAGCTGCAAGAGAAGCTCTTCTGATATGCCCTCTTTTGCCTCCCCCGGACTCCATCCGAGCAGGTCCCTGAAAACATACCGAAGGAGCGCCGCGATTGAGGCATCCGGTGTTGAGGACTGCAGAACGGCCGGCGTAAAGGAACTCCTCTTCCCAAGCAGCATTTCTTCATATTCCATGATCAGTGTGCTGGTATTCATCGGTAAAAAACCTCCTTTTTTGAAAAAATCATGACATGAAAGAAGCCGGAAAAAGATTTCCCGACAGAACGAAGAATCATTTCTGTCATGTTCTCTTCAGGAATATCAAAAAAAGGAGGTAAGGAAAAATGAAGAAGAAAAGAGCGCTTGCCGCAACCGCCGTCGTACTGACCGGCCTTCTTTCTGCCGGCGTGTACGCATCGGATACGGAAGAGGCAGAGGGGGGACGGATAACGGACGCGGCTTCTTTTTCGCAAGAAGAGGAGTCTGCCGCGGAGATCATTGGAGATGGCGGGAAAGGGATACTGCCTGCAGAAGAAGGCAACGCATTCCCTTCGGACATGCCGGATGGCAGAGATACGTCCTTAAATCCGGAGGCTGGGGGAGAGAGCGTGCTTTCCGCCATGGATGAGGCGTATGCCGCATCCGTGGGTTCACCCTCTCCGAATGCGTTCTCGGACTACTTCAGCTACCTGGTCGGAAGCGGGTGTTCCCTGGGATTTACCATGCCGGGGATGAAAGGGGTAAACCAGGTCCGACTCGATTCCGGAATTTTGAATATGCAGTTTATCTGCGCCTCCAACGCGCTTAAGGACTGCTTTATGGAGAGCGTTTCCGGAATGGAGGCGGAGGCCTGCATGGATCTGTTTGAGAGAAAATACGGGGATGTCATTGACATGACCCATCTGGAGGAGTTTCATATCCCGGATTCTTTTGACACGGCGGAAATGCTGGAGACTTCCCGGAAATCTTTTGAAGATGCGTATGCCTCTGCCGTTGGCAGCGACGCATTTGCTTCTGTCAGAAATTCGGTGGGTATCAGCGGGATTTTTTCCGCGGCGCAGAACCCGGAGAGCATCGGGCTTGGAGGCGG
Organism: uncultured Lachnospiraceae bacterium; assembly: GCA_902795835.1. Next base: position 10,791 of record CADBNA010000093.1, read on the forward strand.
CCTTGCGGGGAAACTCTCCGGCGCGGGAGAACTGCAGTCTCTTATGATTGATTCGGCAGGCGGGCAGGAAAGTGCCATATCCGGCGAGTATTCGGCAAACAAAGCGGCTCTTGACGCGCGGGGGGAGAAGGAGCGGTTTGACCTTCAGAGCCGCTCGGCAAGGAACCTGATGAGCATGGTGGATTTCGGCGGCTCGGTATTATCTCCGGGTGGCGGAGGCATAAACGTGAACGGCGGGGCGGCAGGGGGAGTGCTCGGCCGTTTGTCCGGCATGACGCAGACGGAATGGAAGAGCCGGCAGGATGCGCAGATGGAAGAGTACACCAGGGGATTTGAAGACGATGTGTCGGATGCGGTGAACATCGTAATCGACGGCATCCATACAGGAGCGGAAGAGCACGCGAAAGTGCAGGAAACGTATTCGAAAAGCGCGGAAAAGATGTTTGACAGATCGATTCAGAAGTATAAAACAGGGGATGTACGGGGAAGCATCCTGGACGGGATGGCCGGATCGGCCATCGTGCAGACCATGGGGGAGTCAGGCGCACTGACCTTCGGAATGCACTGACTTGCTGCCCCGGAACATGAGAATTTGCCAGATAACAGTAAAGCCCTTATCCTGACCGCTCACGGAACGGACCGGATGGGGGCTTTTTGTCGGGAACAGAGACGGGGGAATAAAACGTGGCATAGTATCCGAAAAACAGGACAGGGGGAGGGTATCAATCATGATCTTCCGGGTAAAAAAAGAAGAACTGAAGCAGCAGATGAGCATACTGCGGGCCATGCCATTTAAGGCGGATGATTTCTGTCCGACAGACGAAGAACTTGAGAGAATGGATGCCGCGGTTTCGGATAAGGATGACCCCGCATGGGACAAGACGCGCGTACTCGCGTTCCTGCTATGGGTATACGCAACCGGTTACCGGACAGAGGATAATGCGCCTTTAAGGGAAAACCTGCGGATGTATCTGAAGGATCATCTTCGCGTTTTCCGGAACGGATAAGGCCTTTTCCTGCTATCGTCAACATGTTGACGATACTCGACAACATGTTGACGATAGCTGTTGCTGCCCCCGGATTTATTCAAAACAATCCGCTTATTAGAAACGTGAGGATATATCTGGACGAAATAAACCCGATTCGGTATGAATTCGGGCGAAAACATACCGAAATAATTCCGGAGCGGTATGTTTGCGGCCTTGAGAATTCCGGAGGGGGTGTTTTCCGGCATTTTGAGGAAAAAACTCCGCGGAAGATGATTTGCCTGGAGTAGGGGAAAATGGCGTCCCCATGCTGTTTTCAGCCTGCAGGAGATTACGGCCGGAGAACAGAGCAGGGGCCCAAAAGGGCCGAATTTGTCTGTTTTCGGCAGTTTTTGGGAAAAAGGAGGGATTGGAGATGACTGCGGAACGGATTTTAAAAAAGAAGAGCGGCGCGGAGCAGATGCCGGATCTGCGTTTTGTTCAGGGCATATATGTCCTTACGGGTGTCAGTATCACGCCGGTTGATGATCTTTCGATCAGCGCGGATTTTGCGAGGCTGAAAGTCCTCTGCGAGAGATGGAGGAACAGGGGCGAAGAAGAATACCGCAGATGGCTGAAAATCTGGAACAACGACAAATACAGGGTATCCTCATTTGACGCGGGATACTACCTTTCGGAAAGCGATGCAAGACGCGCACTTGATGTGTTTGCGGGTGATCTCAATGAGGGCGGCTCCTATGACTATTTTGTGCTGCACTGCTGTCCCACAGGCGTCATCTATCCGGCCTCCATGGGCGACCATTTCCATCTGTTCCGGTACAACCGCGAAACGGATGAGTACCTGGAGGTCTTCTGGGGAGCGATGGAAAAGTACCGGTACATCATGCTCCATTTTACGGAGCCATCGATGCCGTTTGACAAGTCCGAGCCCTGTGAACACGGATGGAAGCGTAAGGGCTCGGGAAAACTTTTTCGCGAAGAAGGCCACAAGGGGAATTGTATGCATTAACCGATTAAAAAAGGGGTTGACACAGAATTCTTAATGTGTTATTTTATAGCACGAAGGAAGTGCCTGTCCTTCTATTTGTTGTACGCAAATAGAAATGGATGGGCTTTTATTTTGTCAGGAAGGAGGCATATTCCATGCTGCGAATTATGATCACGGAAAAGGTTACGGACAT
>CADBNA010000094.1 GCA_902795835.1 uncultured Lachnospiraceae bacterium
AAATCAATTTGAACCGGGAGCCGCAAGCGGAAATTCCGGACCGAGACCCGCAAGACCGGCAAAAGGAAATTCCGGTTCAGGGAAGATCATTGCGATTATTGCGGCAGTCGCTGCCGTCATCCTTGTGATTGTCCTGGCACGCCATGTGATTGAACAAAAACGCTACGATGCCTACAGGGAGGAGAGTATTGAAAACTGGGAAGAATACCAGAAGGAGCAGGCGTCCGATACGACTGGCGGGGACACGGCTTCCGGAGACACGGCTGCTGGTGGATTATTACCGGTTTCATCCGCAAAGGCGCAGGTAACGGATGGTGTGGCTCCGGTGATCGGCAGCATTGAACAGAACGGATTCTCCCTGCAGATCGAAGAAGACGCTTTTCCCGGGGGAACGGTCGTATCCGTCGAACCCGTTTCACAGGATTCGATATCGAAGTTTGAGAATCCGGAAGATTATCAGCTGATCTCCGCGCCTGTCATGATCGAATGTGAATCCTATGAAGGGGAATTCTTTGATTCGGATGTCGTCCTTACAATTCCGATTCCGGATGGAGAAGAACGGCTGGATCGTCTTGCTTTTGTCTATTTTGATGACAAAACAGGAGAAGAGAGGGTTCTCTGGCCGGATTCTTTTGACCTGGAGTGGGTGGAATGACAATCGTGGAATGACAATTGTGAAATGACAATCGTGGAGTGACATCAGAGAGAAAGGAGTTACATATGTTTTGCCCAAATTGCGGTGCACAGCTTCCGGATAACAGTAAATTCTGTGACAGTTGCGGATCCAGGGTCGACAGCGGACCGGCAGCGCCTTTTTCGGAGGACCCTGCTGTCCGCCCGGCACCGCCTGCCGGCCGGATTGACAATTCTGCTCAGAGATCCGTAAGCCGCAGCAGTTCCGGGATGGCAAAATATGCCGTCATCGGGATCGCAGCCGTTCTGGTGGTCGCTGCGGCAGTGCTGTTTCTTGGAAAAGGCAGAGGAAGCGGAAATAATACCGCTGCAGAACCTGCGCAGCAGAGCGCCGGGGAAGTGACGCAGGACACGACAGATACGCAGGACACGGCAGATACACAGGAGACGACAGCGACGCAGGACACGACAGCGACTCAGGAGTCTGCAGCCGTGACAACCGGGGAAGAAACAGCAGCTCCTTCTCCTGCAGATACATCGCCGGCAGAACCGCACTGGGTCAGCGGCACCGGACATCCGGCTGAGCCGGTATCTCTGTATGAAACGCTGAGTGATGCGGAGAAGGTCTACTATGACGCCATGAAGGAGCACATTCAGAACGGTACAAGAGAAGTGCGCCTGGGCAGGCAGGACGGCGCAGAAATGGATCTGTTCGAGCGGGCGGAATATGCCTTCATGAATGACCATCCGTACATCGGCCAGATCCACTATTACACTACAAGCAACCGGATTCCTGTTACGGCGGGAAGCGACGAATTCCGAATGATTTTTGAGGACAGACGGGATCATGCCGCGGATTACGCGGCGATCCGGGCGGAAACGGAGCCGTTTGTAAAGGGGCTGAGCGGAACTGCCAGCGAGAAGGTGCGGCAGATCAACGACTACATCACAGAGCGGGTGTTTTATGATTTTGCCTATGCAGAAGACTATGAGAGCAAAGTCGGCGAAGACGGCTTCCTCGTTGTGGATCCGGAAAACATGCCTGTTGAACTGGCACACACCGCCTATGCGGCGATCGTGGAGCGGGTCGCGGTATGCGACGGCTATGCGCTGGCTTTTGCCGAGCTGTGTCAGGAGGCAGGAATCCCGTGCTATGTTTTGATGGGCGATGCTGTCACGAAAGAGGGTGAGACCCGCACCCACGCCTGGAATATCGTGCAGCTGGAAGACGGAAACTGGTATGAGATCGATACGACATGGAACGACAGCAGGGGCGACTACACGTACTTTTGCCTTCCGAGCTCGGAGATGGAGAAGAACCATACAAGGAAAGAAGGCGATATGTACGGTTTTGCCGGTGTGATTCCGAGAACGGACGAGGAGCGGTCCGCGGCAGCAGGGGCCTCA
>CADBNA010000095.1 GCA_902795835.1 uncultured Lachnospiraceae bacterium
GTCAAAGGTGGTCTCTATGATTTCATCCGGGATCGTCACATCCGTTCTGGTCGGGATCGCGCCGGATTTGGCCAGGTTGACCTGTCCTTCATCGGAGAAGATAAACTCTCTGGCAAGGGCAGCGGCAAACGGGTTATCAGAATTTTTGCTGATGACACTCGCATAGCCGACAAGGATGGAACCATCTGTCGGGATACCTACGGTCAGGTCATAGTTGGGAGTCTCGTCCCTGTATGTCAGGACATTGTAGCTCCATGAGACGCCGCATTCGACTTCGCCTGCCTGGATACGGGCCAGGAGGATATCGCCGCTGTCGATTCTTCCTGCCTCGGCCATCTCAGTCCAGAACTCAAAAGCGGGCTCCAGATTGTCAAGGTCTCCGCCGAAGGCGTAAGCTGTGGCAACCACGACGCCCTGACCGGTTGCTCCGCCGACTACATCGCCGATGGTGAGCTTGTAGCTGCCGTTCCGGACATCTTCCCAGCTTGTGGGCATGGGATCGTCACAGATGTCATTGTTGAAGATAAAGCTCGTGCATCCTGTATAGGCGATCATCCATTTTCCGTCTTCGCCCTTTGCCCAGTCCGGAACACTGTCCCAGTAGCTTGTCTTGTAGCCCTGGACAAGATCGTTGTCGATTGCCTGCTGCGTGAATGCCAGTCCCACATCGCCGATATCACGGGTGCTGTCGTTCTGGAACATGCTGAGCTCTTCGGCACTGCTCATATCCTCATCACTATGCTCAATGCCGTATGTTTCCGTTAATCCTTTCCAGCTGTCGCCCCAGTTTGCCCAGGTATCAGGCATTCCGACGGATTCGACATGGCCCTCCTCCTGCGCTTTTTCCACAATCTCATCCAGTGTGTAGCTGTTGAGATCCTCATCGGCATACGCCATTGAGACACAAGTAAAAATCATCGTGAAAGTTAAAAAGATGGATACCAGTTTTTTCATGCAATCTTCTCCTTTCATGTGTTGAGTGTATCATATCACGGCAGCAAGATGAGAATTGTGCCATGTGATATCCTTTTCGACGCATAAATTCCGGCAATCATATCGCAAATTCCCATTATTATATGAGTATAGCATAAAACTTAGAAATTTCCAGATAAAAAACGAATATTTCGCAACAATTTGAGCCGCTGTACGGGCGGAAAAAGACCGGAAACCATCAAATCCGCAGCTTTATGGAAAGAATCTGCAGAAACAGATCCCGGCTGCCGGTGACCAGCAGGCACAGGTTGTTTCTGGTCCGGAGCAGTCCTTCATAGAGGAGCCGGAGCGGTTCCGTCTCGCCGTTTTTTACGCAGAGATAACCGGCTTCATTGTAACAGAAGTTTTCGTCCAGGACCATGATCACATCGTCATATTCCTGCGCGGTCAGATCGTCCACATGATAGAGGGCGCCTTCTGCGGCGATCTGCACATAGCCCTGCCGGCAGAAATAGCTGACGGCAAACGCAGCTTCTTTTTCATTGTTTGCGAACAGGACGCGCACACAGTCATAGCTGACATTTCCGACGTTTTCTTTCAGATGAAACAGCGTTTTCAGAAAGGAATACACCGGACGGTTGATCCGGATGTTTCCGGAGAAGGCCAGCGTCAGTGTGGATGCAGCCTGGATGAGATTTTCCGCTTCTTCCTCCCGGACTGCCGGATTCTGCTCAAAGAGAAGATGCTGCGAGTCGTAGGCGAGTATCACGGGAATCCCGCGGCCGGCTCCTTCTTTCAGAAGAGAACGCAGAAGCGAAGAATCCAGCCGGTTGGCCTCATCGACCAGCAGGAACGAGAAGGTCCCCGGCAGGGATTCAGGAACGTACTCTTTTCCGGAGCAGATCGTCACTTTCCGGAGCCGGCTGTCAATGATGAGATGGCCTTCGCGGAGCGGCCCGGCGTGAATGATCAGAACATCGTGCTTCCGGGACAGCTGCAGGGCCAGATCAAACAGCAGGAGAGTTTTGCCTGTGCCTGCAGGCCCGGTCACAGAGACCACCGGCGCTTTTTCGGACTGAAGATGATCCAGAATGCGTCTGCGGAAATCAAACTGCTGGTTGGTAAGGAAATATTTTCCCTCAAGGAACTTTTCCGGCTCGGAAACAGGGGATATCAGATACTCGGGAGCCCGGAAAAGCCGGCCGATGCCATCGTCCATGTAGTTCTGCAGGGCCGGCCTGGCCAGGGCGGCCGCGACCTCCTCCGCCGTGCATTCCCGGAGATAATTCCGGTCATTCATCGCGTAGAAGGTCTTCGTATCCATTACATAGGTGAAGGACAGGATGTTCCGGGCAATATGCGACAGATAGTAGCGGTTCTGCTCCAGCTGCTTCTGGATCCGGTCTTCTCCGACCGTTTCACTTTTCAGTTCAATATTCAGGATGGTTCCGCCGTCGGCGGAAACCTTGAGAAGGTCGAATTCTTTCCCGATGTGACGGATCGTGAACGAGAAATAGAACCCGTCCAGCAGTGCAAGGCCGTTTCCCGGCTGCGAAGAATCGCCGGACGGATTGTCACAGAGTAATCCCGGCAGATGGCTGGCAAGCAGGTCTGTCATGGAGCGCAGAGAAGCAGCTTCATGTTCACTGATGCTTTTTTTGTCCGTGCGCTCGGAAAGGGCCTGCAGAAGCAGGGACATGTCCGCACAGGAAGATACTCTCGTCAGAAAATGAAGATTGATTGCTTTCATAATAAATTTATTATAACATGTTGCCAGGGGATTGTGGAAGCATGGGACGTGAAACAATCCGCTGCCTTACGATTTTCTGAACCGGACTGACAGGGGGCTGCCATATGAATGTCTATGAAGAATACAAGAGTAAACTCCGCACGCCGGAAGAAGCTGTATCCGTCATCCGCAGCGGAGACTGGGTAGACTATTCTGTCTCGCTGGGCTATCCGGCCCTTCTGGATGCGGCACTTGCGAAGCGGCGGGATGAGCTGACAGATGTAAAGATTCGCGGGAATCTGCTTTTCGGTCCGATACAGGCAGTAGAGTGTGATCCGGAAAGGGAGCACTTTATCTACAACAGCTGGCACTGCTCGGAGTATGAGAGGAAGCTGTGCGACAGGGGACTGTGCAATTATATTCCCATGATATTCCGGAACGTCGTGCCCTATTACGTGCATTTCCTTACGGTGAATGTGGCAATGATGTGCGTGACCCCCATGGATCGTCACGGGTATTTCAATCTGTCATGTTCGGTGGGAGTGGCAAAAGGCATTCTGGACATGGCGGATATTGTCATTCTGGAGATCAATGACAGACTTCCCAGGATTTACGGCGGCTTCGATGAGAGCATTCACATCAGTGAAGTGGACTATATTGTGGAAGGGCCGCATCCGGAACTTCTGCAGATCCCGCCGGCCATGGCCGCTGAGGAAGATATCGAAATTGCGAAACAGATCGTACCGCAGATCCGGTCCGGATCCACGCTGCAGCTGGGGATCGGCGGCATGCCCGGCGTGATCGGCAAGCTGCTCGCCGATTCTGACGTTACGGATCTCGGCATGCATACAGAACTGGCGTCAGATGCATATGTGGATCTCTATGATGCGGGGAAACTGACAAACAGCAAAAAGAAGTTCTGGCGCGGCAAAGGTGTTACGGGTATATCATTCGGGACAAACCGGTTCTACGAATGGATCAATGAAAACCCGGGCGTTGTCGCGTGCCCGCTGGAATATGTCAATTCCCCCGGCGTAATCGGGAAAATCGACAACATGGTATCCATCAACAGCTGCATAGCCGTTGACCTGTACGGCCAGGTGAGCGCGGAAAGCTCCGGGCTGCGGCATATCAGCGGTACCGGAGGGCAGCTTGACTTTGTGACAGGGGCATCGGACAGCGCCGGCGGAAAATCATTTATCTGTACAAAATCCTCCTATACGGACAGAAACGGAGAGCGCCGATCCAATATCCTGCCGCATTTCTACGGAGATATTGTGACGACGCCCCGAAGCCAGTCCTATTTTATTGTTACGGAATACGGCATGGCCAATCTGGAAGGCCGCAGTACCTGGGAACGGGCGGAAATGCTGATCGCCCTGGCCCATCCGGACTTCCGCGACGAACTGATCCGGGCCGCGGAAGCCCAGAAGATATGGAGGAGATCGAACCGGAGAAGCATGTGAGGTGCATAGAACAGGTAACTGCAAAACGGTATGCGGTCGGGAAATTGTATGAACATTCAAACGGCTTCCGCGCAAAGAACTTCTAAGCATTCACGTCATCTGCTAAGAACATTCGCAGAAATCATA
>CADBNA010000096.1 GCA_902795835.1 uncultured Lachnospiraceae bacterium
AAGAAGGAGGTAAAGAAGGTATGTTAACAGCAAGAGAGAATCTGGAAGAGGTCATCAAAGGCGGAAATCCGGATCGTTTTTCCAATCAGTATGAAGGTCTGAAACTGCTTTTTAACCCGTTCATGATGTTCTCCAGCCCGCTTCTGCAGAAGGGACAGCCGGATGTTGTCAATGCGTGGGGCATCACCAACAGCTTCCCGGAGAATGTCCCGGGCGCTTTCCCGGTTCATACCCCGGACAAGATTGTTCTGAAGGATATTGAGCACTGGCAGGATTATGTACATGCGCCTTCCCTGGAATTTACCGATGAGCAGTGGGCGATCTGCAAGAGCATGTATGATGCCGTAGATACCAAGAAGACACTTGTCGCCACATTTGTGGCTCCCGGCCTGTTTGAACAGTGCCACCATCTGGGCGAGATCACCAGAACGCTTGAGAACCTGGTCGAGTACCCGGACGAGATGCAGGACCTGATCAAATATCTGACGGAGTTCGAGCTGAAGCTGGCAGAAGGCATTGTCGATCATCTGCATCCGGAAGCGATCTTCCATCATGATGACTGGGGCGGCCAGAATTCCACCTTCATGAGTGTTGGCATGTTTGAAGAGTTCTATGTAGAGCCTTACAAAGAGATCTACGGCTACTACAAGGATCACGGAGTAAAATATATCTTCCACCACTCCGACAGCTACGCAGCCACCTTCGTGCCGGATATGATCGAGATGGGCATTGACGTATGGCAGGGCTGCTTCTCCACCAACAACATGCCGGAGATGATCCAGAAATACGGCGGCAAGATTTCCTTCATGGGCGGCATTGAGAACATGCTGGTTGATTTTGAAGGCTGGACAGATGAGAATTGCGAAGAAGTCTGCCGGAAGACCATGGAAGAGTGCGGCATGAAGTATTTCATTCCGTGTATCGCACAGGGCGGACCCGGTTCCGTATTCCCGGGCGTCTACAAGAGCATGTGGGATGCAATCGACAGATACAATATCGAGAAGTTCGGCTTCACCCAGGAGCAGCTGGATGATGCCCGCGTGCCGATTGACATCATGTTCTGATCCCTGAAATAACCCCAAATGAGTGGCTGAGCCGCGGAACCAGTGTTCCGCGGCTCTTTTTGAAGCCGGGAAGCTAAAAGGGTCGGTGCTCTTAGATTTTTGGTGCTGCGTAAATACGAATTACAGGCTTGACATATCGAAGCACATGCAGTATACTTCATTCTATCATTCATCAATCTGATGAAGCGCTTTCTTTCTGAAGCGCAGATTTCACTTCTGAATTACGGAAACAACTGAAAAGAGACAGGAATGCAGATATGGAAACAGAGGGATTTCTTGCTGTCATTCTGATGCTTCCCGCCGTTGATATGGATCTTCGGGCAGAGAAAGTGGAAAATGGCTGGATTCTGTTCAGTGCAGTCCTGATGGCCGCCATGAAACTTGCGGAGTGCGGCGGAGGAGCCTTGCCGGAGATGGCCGGCGGTTTTGTGCTTCCGCTCATTTTTCTGTGGCCCCTGTTCCGTATCCGGGCTGTCGGCGCCGCAGACTGCAAGCTGCTGTCTGCGCTGGGTCTGCTACTGGGACCTGCCGCAATTCTGCAGTGCATGCTCCGGATGTTTCTGACCGGCGGCCTGCTGGCGGGACTGCTTCTGCTGACGACCGGATCCGCGCGGGAAAGGTTCCGGTACCTGCAGCGGTATGTGATGAGAGCTCTGCAAACGGGAGAACTGCCTTCCTACAGAAAGAGCGGCTTCCGCCCTGAGCATATTCATATGACTGTGCCGATCCTGCTGAGTGTTCTGATGTGGGCGGCAGGACTATAGATAAGAAGACAGGATGCTTACAAGAGAAGCTTATCCGGGCTGCGGAACCGGCTGCGAAGCCGGCAGCCTGCGGACAGAGAAGGGATGTAAAAGAAAAACAGGGGTATGGGATTTCAGCGTCAGAAGAAAAGGAAACCAGATATATGACAGCAGCAAGAGAAAGGAAACGGGCGGTCATGGCCGTCTGCGATTCAGAAGAGGCATATGCGCGCAGTTTTCTGGAATATCTCCAGACTAGAAAACGGCCGTTACTTCCATTTGAACTGAGGGCATTTACGGGGGTGAATGAACTGAAAGCATATGCAGCTGAGCATGAGATAGAGATATTGCTGATTGCCGAGAGGACTGCCGATGAAACCATTCGCAGCCTGCCGGCCGGAAAACTGATTGTCCTGTCAGAGGGAATGACGCCGCCGTTTCTGGAGGACTGCCCGCGGGTATATAAATATCAGTCTTCCGATACGGTTGTCGGAGAAGTGCTGGATCTCTACGGAGCAGAAAGACTGGCGGCTTTTGCGCCTGTCAGACCAAGAAGCAGGCAGAGAATGATTGCCGTATACAGTCCGTCCGGCTATTCCCAGCGCATGCTTTTTTCTCTGGCTCTCGGGCAGGCTCTTGCACAGAAACAGGCAGCGCTTTTTGTCTGCCTCGACAGCTATTCCGGGCTGGCGGAAATGATGAATCTGACAGACAGAAGGACTCTCAGTGATCTTCTGTATGGATACCGGAGAGCGGGAGATGTATCAGAAGAACGGCTCAGAGAAACGCTCTGCCAGCTGCGGAATCTGGATTTTCTTCCTCCCGCCCTCACTCCGGATGATCTGCAGATGGTATCGGGACATGAATGGACAGACTTTCTGGAATCGCTGATGCAGGCCGGCAGGTATGCCGTACTCATTCTTGATCTGGGAGATGCCGTGAGAGAGCTGCCGGAGCTGCTGGAGAGCTGTGATGAGGTCTGGCTTCCGACACAGACAGATGTGCTCTCTTCCGTCCGGTGCAGGCAGTTTGAGGAAACGGTAAATGGAAGGCGGTCTTCTCTCGGTGCCAAAATGAAGACAGTGTATCCTCCTCATCTGGAGCTGATGTCTGCAGACAGGCAGATGCTGGAGGATCTTTATGACGGAGAACAGGGTGCGTTTGTGCGGAAGCTTCTCCGGCAGGAGATCATATGAATGGAAATGACGGTGAGAACAGGATTCTTTTCCGGAAAATGCGGACCGCGCTTCTGCGGGATCTGGAGGAGTACGGAGAGCAGACGGATGAAGAAGTACAGGCGAGGATTGATATACTGATCCAGCAGGAAAGTGACCGCCGGACGCTGCCCCTGCGGCTGAGAGAAGAACTGTATACAGAGCTGTTCAATTCCGTCAGAAAACTGGATATTCTTCAGGAACTGATAGATGATTCCGAAGTGACGGAGATCATGATCAACGGATGGCAGAAGGTCTTTTATGAAAAAAAAGGGAAGATCCGCCGGTGGGACAAGCAGTTCTCCACACCGGAAAGGCTGGAAGACGTGATCCAGGAAATTGCCGGCAGCTGCAACCGGATTGTAAACGAGCAGAGGCCTGTCGCAGATGCCAGACTTGAAAACGGGGCCCGGGTAAATATCGTCCTCCCGCCTGTCTCGCTGGAGGGCCCGATCCTGACAATACGGCGTTTTCCGGACAGGCCGATTACCATGGATACGCTGACAGCTCTGGGAAGCCTGACCGGGGAGGCCGCGCAGTTCCTGCGGGGACTGGTCGAGGCCAGATATTCTCTGCTGATTGGAGGCGGCACTTCAACGGGGAAAACGACCTTTTTAAATGCGCTGTCTTCCTTTATCCCTGAAGAAGAGAGAGTGATAACGATAGAAGATAATGCGGAGCTGCAGCTGCAGGGTCTGCCGAACCTGGTAAGGCTGGAAGCCAGAGAAGCGAATATAGAGGGGGCTGTCCCCGTTACGATCCGGGATCTGATCCGGACAGCTCTGCGGATGAGGCCTGACCGGGTGATAATTGGAGAAGTCAGAGGTGCGGAAGCGGGAGACTTCCTGGTCTGCCTGAACACCGGACATGACGGCAGCATGGGCAGCGCTCATGCCAACAGCGTAAGAGAAATGATATCCCGGCTGGAAATGATGGTGCTGATGGGCATGGATCTGGATGTATCGGTCATACGGCGTCAGATCGCAGCCGGTGTGGAGATTCTGGTTCATCTGAGCAGAGATGCCGCCGGTGTGCGGCGCCTGGAGGAGATCGCGGAAATAACAGGCATGGAAGGGGATGAGATTCTGATGCATACGCTTTTCCGGAGAGACCGCAGCGGTGCTCTGATCCGGACAGGAGAGCTGCATGCTGCCGCAAAATGGGAGAGGGTGCATGCCGGAACGGGTGCAAAGTGAGTCATGCAGGAACGAAAGGGAACGGATTACAGAACGTACCGGTTTTCGGCAAAAGAATGGGTACGCGGCACAGCAGAAGGAATGGCAGCCGGTGCGGTGATAGTCTGGCTCTGCTATCGCAGTGTGTGGTTTCTTCCTCTTATCCTTCCGGTAACGGCAGTGTATCTCCGGATGAAAAGACAGTCAATGGCAGCAGCCCGGCGGATGCAGATGAACCTGCATTTCAAGGATTTCCTCGCCTCTCTTCACACGGGAATGGCAGCAGGATATTCACTGGAAAACGGTGTCCGGTCGGCGGAACGGGATCTGGAGCGGCTGTATGGCGGCAGTGATCCGCTGGTTATGGAGCTGCGGGAGATTGTCAGACAGATGAGCTTTCAGCAGCCTGCGGAATCGCTTTTCCGGGATCTGGGAAACAGAAGCGGCGTGGAGGATATCCGAAGCTTCGGAGAAGTACTGATGATTGCCAAAAGGACCGGCGGGGATATGGGAGAGATTCTGCAGTCTGCCTGGAGGAATCTGTGCGAAAAGATTGATACCCGGGAGGAGATCGAGACCATTCTGGCTTCCCGGCGGTATGAACAGCAGGTTATGAGCATGATGCCTGCCGGCATCCTCTTCTATCTGCAGGTGTCATTTGGCGATTTTATGGAGCCTTTGTACGGAAATCCTGCAGGGATACTGGTGATGACCGGCTGTCTTCTGGTGTGGACGACCTCTTTTTTATGGGGCAGGCACATGGTTCAGAATGCCGTAATGCAGCTGTAGTGAAAACAGTTTCTGCGACGGGACTGTTCTGAGAAGGCAGTCATACCGGCTGTTCCGGAGGAAAGGAGGACAAATATGCAGCTGCTGCTGCCTGCCGTTCTGGCCGGTATGTCGGTCTGGATGTACAGAAAAAAGAAAATTCCTGCCGGATGGCTGCTGGTTTTGCTGCTCTGCGCTGCAGGAATCTCTGCTTTCATGCTGCGGGAATATATGCAGGGCGAGGAGAGGCAGGTGACATCCCTTGAACGGGATCCATCTTCTGCCGGAGCAGTTACCGTGCCGCTGGAAGCAGAACTGGGTGAGAAACGGTATGCGGTAGAGATGGAAGTTCCGGGGCACTTCCGCACTGCAGAGGAAAAGCGGAAATTGCTGGAAGCGCAGGCTGCCGTTCTTGATCCGGTGATACTCGGAAAGAATGACTCTCCCGAACACGTTGTATGGGATCTGACATTTCCTGCATCCTTTGAAGAGAACGGCATTACCGCTTCCTGGAGCAGCGATCATCCTGAGTGGCTGGGGTGGGACGGAACACTGAGCGGGTCCATTCCTTCTGAGGGAGGGCGCGTGACGGTGCGGGGAACGCTCTGTCTGGAGGGAGAGAGCCTGGAAGTGCAGAGAACACTGACACTTTTCCCCTCTGAAGAAGAAGCGGCGATGGAGCAGCGTCTTCGCAAAGCCGCGGAAGACCTGAATGCCGGAAAAGAAGAAGACCGCTGGCTTCTCCCCGAAAACGAGAATGACCTGCCGCTGCGGTGGTACAGAAAGAATGAGCATTCCGGTATGATCCTGTGTCTGCTGCTTCTTCTGGCGGCCGGCCTGCTGCCCTCTGTCAGGAAGAAGAGGGAGGATGAAAAGAAAAAAAACCGGATGCGGGCACTGCAGCAGCAGTATCCGGGATTTGTAAGCAGCCTGCATCTGTATATGTGTGCCGGACTCGGCATGCGCAAATCGATGGAAAGAATGGCAGGCATTTCCAGGAAGAACGCCGGTGACAAAAGGAGAAAAAGGGAAATTGATGAAGAGGTAGAACGTACCTGGACGGAGATAGAGAACGGGGTATCAGAACAGGATGCCTGGCAGCATTTCGGGGACAGGTGCCGCCTGCCCGCATATCGGGAACTGGCGCTGCTGCTGATTCAGAACAGAAAGCATGGTTCATCCCGGCTTCCGGAATTGCTGGAGAGGGAGGCAAGAGCCGCTTTTGAGACCCGGAAACGGCAGGCCCGGGCGGAGGGAGAAAAGGCTTCCGTCCGGCTGATCCTGCCCATGAGCATGATGCTTGTTGTAGTGATGGCACTGATCATGGTACCGGCGCTGCTGAACCTGTAACGGCACCCGGGACCTGCACAGAAGGAGGAAATAATACATGAATGAAATCCGTGCTTTTATCAGAGAAGAAGATGCTGTTTCTACCCTGGAAATCATATTGATCATCGTGGTGCTGATCGGTCTGGTGATACTTTTCAAAAACCAGCTGACCAGTCTGGTGAACAGTATCCTGCAGAAAATTACATCCCAGAGCAACAGCATCTGAAAACATGATCAGACAGGCGGGAAAAGGAAGTGTCACAGTCTGGCTCAGTCTGATTCTCCTGGTGCTGATGTCCGTCATGGCTGCAGTGCTGTATTCTGCCAGAGGGGCTGCCTGCAGGGTGGCTCTGGCAAGCGGTGTGGAGCAGGGGCTGTATTCACTGTTTGCCCAGTATGACAGGGATCTGTATGAGAGGTTCGGGCTTCTTCTGATCGACGGCGGATACGGAAGCGCGGAACTTCGTCTGGGCACTCTGCTGCGTGAGACAGAAGAAGATATTCTCCGGGTGATCCGCCCTGTCGTATATGGTGCGCCGGGCAGCGATATTCTTCATATGGATCTCACCGGCGGTTCGGTGACAGGGTATCTGCTGGCGACGGATCAGGGCGCTGCCGCTTTCAGGCATCAGGTGTGCGAAGCAGCAATGGCCGGGACAGGGGATTCCGGGACTCCGGATTATCCGGGCGGCCCGGAAAGCGCCCGTGACATGGCGGATTACCTGCTGAATCTGCGTGCCGGCTTCTCGGCAGAGGGAGAAGAGCCGGCGTCCGGGGAGGAAACGGAAGTGCCGGAGGGATTTGTTAATCCTCTCGATGCTGTCCGGTTTCTGCAGGGCCAGGAGCTGCTTTTCCTGGTCCTGCCGGATCAGGGACGCGTTTCTGATGCAGCAGTGCCGGAACAGGATCTTATGAGCAGACGTGTTTTAAACAGAGGGATGGGTCTTGTGCCGTCGACGGCAGGGTCTGCAGGGGAACAGGCAGCGCTCCTGGCATATCTCACGGAAATGTTTTCCTGCTTTACAGACGAATCTTCCGGTGAGGGATTGCAGTATCAGATAGAATATGCTGTCGGCCGGCACTGCACAGACCGGGAAAATCTTCAGGAGGCGCTGCAGAAACTGTTTGTCATACGGGAAGCCTCCAACATGGTTTACCTGATGTCAAGTCCCTCGCGGCAGGAGGAGGCGTCCCGTATGGCGGCGATTATTGCGGCAGTCATGCTTCAGCCGGAACTGCAGCCTGCCGCAGCGTTTGCCCTGAAAACTGCATGGGCCTACGGGGAGAGCATTCTGGATCTGCGTACGCTTCTGAACGGAGGAAGAATCCCGATGATGAAAGATGACAGCACATGGCAGCTTCCTCTGAATGCCCTGGCCGGTATCGGGACAGACGCACCCTCCGGGTCCGGCTGTGCGGAGGGACTGTCCTATCCGGAGTATCTGCAGATCCTTCTGGCGGATGAAAACAGTTCTTCACTGACGGCTGCGCTCATGGATCTCACAGAACACCTGATGCGCACGGAACGGCACAGGCCGCATTTCCGGCTGGATAACTGCCTGGAAGCCGTGGAGCTGGAATTTGAAGCGGAGGCCGGGCGGCAAAGATATCATATTGAGCGCAGATATGCCTATGATCCCGGGATGTTCGGATAAACATAAATATACAGGCCCGGAACGCATGAAAGAGTGGCCCCGGCGTGTCGGAAACATGAAATGAATTAAAAAATCATCACTCTTCCAGATGAAGAAAGGAAAAGAAGAAATGCTGCCCCCGATGCATTCCCTTACGAACCGTTATGACACAAAGGGACCATTCTTTCATGCGCTCCGGAGGGGAAGCCTGACCGTGGAGGCATCACTGGCGGCTCCGCTCTTTTTGTTTTGCATGATCGCACTGATCTGTATGACAGATATCTACGGTCTGTATGTGCGTCAGCAGATACGGCTGCAGGAACAGGCAGAGATGAGCGGGGCTGCAGCCGTTCCGGGACAGGCAGTCATTGATCTGCCCCGGCCGGCAGAGTGGGATGTGCCGGGCTTCGGATTGTTCGGAGGGCATGTCAGCATTGCCTGCCGCGCGCGCGTCCGGGCCTGGACCGGCCGTGATCTGTCCCGCAATGAAGGGACAGAACCGGAAGAAGAACAGCTGGTTTATGTGACGGAACACGGGCGCGTGTATCATACTGATGCGGCATGCACGCATATTGATCTGAGCCTGCATGCCGCAGACAGCGGCAGTCTTGAACATCTCCGCAACACTTCCGGGGGCCGGTATCATGCATGCGAAAAGTGTGTCGGCAGCGGCAATGTTAATGCGGTCGTCTTTATCACAGATGAGGGAGACCGTTTTCATAATACCGCTTCCTGCAGCGGGCTGAAACGGTCTGTACATCTGGTCCCGGTCACAGAGACGGGGGATCTGCCTTTGTGCAGCCGCTGCGGAGCCGCGGGACATTGAATGAGCGTCAGACGGGAGAAGGAAAGCATGATCGTATTTCTGGTATTCCTGGCAGATACGGTACAGGACATAAGAAAGGGAGAAATATTCCTGCGATTTACCATGGCGGTTATTGCTGCCGGCCTCTTCCGGAAATTGCTGCCGGTGCTGACAGGGGCTGCGGGAATAACGCCTGCTTCCGCTGCAGGAGCGGCGGCACCGCTGATGCCCGGCATTCTGTTTTTGCTGTCTTCCCGGCTCACAGGAGGAAAAGTCGGAGCAGGTGACGGACTGGCGGTTCTGGCAGCGGGTTTCTGGACAACGCTTCCGGCATTGCTGCCGGTTTGTCTGCTGGCACTTGCGCTGGTGCCGGCAGCGGCAGTTCTGTCGGCATTCTGCCGGCACCAGAGGAGAGAATGGCCGTTTCTGCCGTTTCTCCTGACTGCATGGGTAATCTGTGCGCCGTTCAGGTGAAAGGCAGGTATGCGGGAATGAAAAAGGAGAGAAGACAACAGCTGAAGAAAGGCGTGATGACAGTAGAAGCTTCTGTCATTTATCCGCTCCTGTGTATGATGACGGCCCTTCTGCTGGTGTGTGTTTTTTATCGTCACAACCTGAATTATTATACGGCGGCGGCTGCCGAATCGGCCATGCGCGGAAATGCGGCGGCAGAGGGAGGAGAAGACCGGCCGGAACAGCAGGCAGCTATATCTGCAGCGTCGAGAACGGCTGACCAGCCGGTTCCGGGAAGTATTCCGCAGGCGGAAGTATTCTGCGGAGAAGGGGTCAGCACCGTTTCCTTCAGCGGTCAGAGATTTGCCGCGTTTACACACTGGTTTTCGTGGGAAACCGGGATTTCTGTCCGGAAAGTGCATCCTGTCGGAGCAATTCGTCAGGCCTGGCGTATGCAGCCGAAATGAGAGTGCTCTTCCCCGGACAGGGAAAACACATGTTTATCACGGGCAGAGACGGAAAAAGGGAGCCATGATCGGAGGGCGCAGATGAGGATTGAGCACAGTCGGGACAGTCAGAAACAATACCTTGTGCTGTCAGGAGGAGATACCCCTTCTTCCAGGGCATATCCGGTCTGCATGCTGACGGAAAACGAAATCCCCGGATTCCTGTCCTGCCGGACAGAAGAGATCGACCGGCAGCTGCGATTTATATACGACATTACCGATATGCAGACATTGCGGGATGCCTTCAGGGCTGGTGAGACAGGGCGGGAACGGCTGGTTTTGCTGCTCAGGACCCTGGCGGAAGCCATGGAGATGCTGGACCGTTATCTGCTGCCGGCAGACAGCCTGCAGCTGTCTCCGGACCTGATATTTCTGGACCGGAACAGCGGGGCTGTCAGACTGGTCTGTTATCCTGACAGGGAAAGCTCTTTCACAGAACAGATACAATTGTTCAGTGAGCACCTGCTTTCCGTGCTGAAAAACGACGACAGGGACGCTGTTGTGATCGGATATGCTTTTTATCAGAAATGCCGGGACAGTGTGATCACAGCAGACGGCCTCCGGCAGCTGGCACAAAAGAGAGCCTGCCGTCCGCTGTCTTCCGCCCGCGGAACGGCCGGCCATTCAGAGTCGGAAACACAGTTGGATGCAGACTGGCTCTTTGATGCCGGCAGTTCTCAAAATAAAGAAAACGCTTTTCTGACCGGGGAAAAGAAAACCGGCTGGATGGAACGGCTTCTGCCTTTTACTTCCCGGTGCAGAAGGACAACGCAGAAAAAGAAAGCAAGCCTTACCAGGGGGATCCGGGGGCGGGAAAAAAGACGGGACGGGACCGGTCACCGAAGGACGCCGGCAAGAACCGGGGGGACGGAGGATTCCGGAAAAGAGGAACACACCGTTCTTTTGTCCGGGGAAAAGGCAGAGCTTTCAGAATTCCGGGCTGTTCTTGTGCCCGTGCGGAGCAGGGGACAGATGCCCCTTCGCCTGTTCAGGGACCAGAGTATTCTGGGAAGGAATCCGGCAGCTGCAGACCTTGTCGTCGCTTCCCCGCTGGTAAGCCGGGTACATGCCCGTCTTCTCTGGCAGGAAGGGCAGTATTGCATAGAAGATGTCTTTTCAAAAAACGGTACCTGGGTCAACGGGATATTCCTGTCTCCGGGAAGCAGGCAGCGCCTGGAGAGCGGGGACGAGCTGCTGGTCGGCGACAGAAAATTCCGGTACGAATTAAACAGCATGTAACAGGATAAGTGTTCTCTTGCGGTTTTATGGTCCTTGCGTTATCATTATTGCCAGGACAATAGAGGCGTCAAAGATTCGTAAAAGATCTCAAAGATTGATGCACCGGAGGAGAATTTTGACAATGACTTTGCGGGAACTGAAACCCGGGCAGCAGGCCCGGA
The DNA here is from genome assembly GCA_902795835.1 of uncultured Lachnospiraceae bacterium. Next base: position 11,092 of record CADBNA010000096.1, read on the forward strand.
TAACTGCTGTGGGAGGAGAAGGAGCACTCCGGCAGCACTTTCTGGATATGGGAGTTATTCCCGGCACAGAAGTTACGGTAATAAAATATGCCCCGCTGGGAGATCCCATGGAACTGATGCTGCATGGATATAAGCTGACGCTGCGCCTGGCAGACGCCGCCGAGATTTCCGTGGAGCCTGTCCCGGAGGGGCTGCAGGAGGATTCCGGAAGCACGGAAAATGACCGCCGGAGTCTGTCCGGATGTCCGGAATCCCGTCGGATGGGAGATACGGCGGGTGAGCGGAAAAAGAAAAACGAGCATCCGGGTTTCGGAGAAACCGGCCGGTTTCATCCGAAAGGTTCAGGTGATCCGCTTCCGCCGGGGACGCTGCTGACATTCGCCCTGGTGGGAAATCAGAACAGCGGCAAAACGACGCTGTTCAATCAGCTGACCGGCTCGAACCAGCATGTCGGGAACTTTCCCGGCGTCACCGTAAGCCGCAAAGACGGGCCGATCCGGGGATATGCCAATACAAGAATTACTGACCTTCCCGGCATTTATTCCATGTCTCCCTACAGCAGCGAGGAGATTGTGTCCAGAAATTTTGTCCTGGATGAAAAACCAAAGGCCATTATCAATATTGTAGACGCCACCAATATTCACAGGAATCTGTATCTGACCATGCAGCTGCTGGAGCTGGGGATCCCGCTGGTAGTAGCCCTCAACATGATGGACGAGGTGACCGCCAACGGCGGGGCTATTGATATTAACCGGATGGAAGCCATGCTGGGCGTGCCCGTCGTGCCGATTTCCGCTGCAAAAAACGCAGGTGTGGATGAACTGACAAGGCATGCCATTCATATCGCGCAATATCAGGAACGCCCTATGCGGCAGGATTTCTGTGACGGTATTGAACAGGGGGCCATGCACCGCTGTATTCACGGAATCGTGCATCTTATCGAGGATCATGCCGCAAAGGCCGGTCTGCCTGTGCGGTTTGCTGCCGGCAAGATTATCGAGGGAGATCCTCTGGTGATGGAACAGCTGCAGCTGGATCCGAATGAAAAGGAAATGCTTGAGCACATCATTCTGCAGATGGAGAAGGAGCGGGGGCTGGGCCGCAGTGCCGCCATGGCAGATATGCGTTATTCCTTTATCATAAAGGTGTGTGAACAGACGGTAAAAAAACCGGCAGAAAGCAAAGAGCGTATCCGGAGTGAGAAAATCGACAGGATCCTGACAGGTAAGTATACCGCTATTCCGGCCTTTATCGTCATTATGTTTCTGGTGTTTTACCTGACATTTAATGTAATTGGAGCGTGGCTGCAGACGGCGCTGGAATACGGTATCGGTGAAATCACAGCGCTGACAGACCGCGCACTGACGTCTGCAGGTGTGAACGAGGCCATTCACGGACTGATAACGAACGGCATATTTGAAGGGGTTGGCAGCGTGCTGAGTTTTCTTCCGATTATCGTGACCCTGTTTTTTTTCCTGTCGCTGCTGGAGGACAGCGGCTATATTGCCCGCGTGGCCTTTTTTATGGACCGCCTGCTCCGGAAGATCGGGCTGAGCGGACGAAGCATTGTGCCTCTGCTGATCGGATTCGGCTGTACCGTCCCTGCCGTCATGGCTACACGGACACTGCCCAGCGAACGGGACAGGAGGATGACCATTCTTCTGACTCCTTTTATGAGCTGTACCGCCAAGCTTCCGATTTACGGCTTCTTTGTGAACGCATTTTTCCCGAAACAGGGAGGCCTGATCATGGTGGGAATGTATGTCCTCGGCATTCTGACAGGTATTCTGGCTGCATTTCTCTACCGGAAAACGCTGTTCCGGGGAGAGCCGGCGCCTTTTGTCATGGAACTGCCTGATTACCGCATGCCGGCTCCGAGAAATGTGGCACAGCTTCTGTGGGAAAAGGCCAAGGATTTTCTGCAGAGAGCTTTTTCCATTATCCTGATTGCTACGATGATTGTCTGGTTTTTAAAGAGCTTTGACATGCATCTCAATTTTGTGGCGAGATCAGAGACCAGCATACTGGCGGTGCTGGCCGGTTTTCTGAATCCGCTGCTCGCGCCGCTTGGTCTCGGCGACTGGAGAATTGCCACTTCACTGATCAGCGGGTTCCTCGCCAAAGAGAGTGTTGTTGCCACAATGGAAGTGCTGTTTGAGAGGAACGCAGCCTCTCTGCTGTCTGCGCAGGCTGCGGCCTCCATGCTGGTTTTCTCCCTGCTCTACACGCCCTGTGTGGCTGCAATCGCCTCAGTGAAAAGAGAACTGGGGGCCCGATATGCTTTCGGCGTTGTGATCTGGCAGTGTGTGATTGCCTGGATCGCCGCGTTCCTGGTCAGAATAGTTTTTATGCTTGCCGGTTAGGAGAAAATGAAATGAATATATGGGATATAGTACTGACGGTCCTGCTGGCAGCGGCAGCCGCGGGCGCCGCCGTCACGGCTGTCCGGAGAAAAAGGAAGGGCGGCTGCGGCTGCGGCTGTGAAGGCTGCACGAGAGAAAAATGTCCCGGGCAGAATAAATAAAAAATGGAAAAAAGGAGAGCAAGGCGAATGAGGAAGAATTACTCTAGATCAGGGCTCTCCTGATATCATCCGGAACATATTTGGGCATCAGACGGAGCTTGTGGAGGTTGAGGCGGTGCAGGCGGTCGATCTTTGCGCGGGTTTCCTGATCTTCACAGCGGCCGGTATTGATATATTCTCCGAGAGCAGCATAGGTGAAGCCGAGTTTGTCCTCATCGGTCATCCCGCTGAGACCGTCGGAGGGAGCTTTGTGTACAAGCGATTCCGGCAGTCCGAGTTCTGTGCCGATCTGCAGCACTTCATCAACCAGAAGAGACGCCAGCGGACTGAAATCTCCGGCGGCATCGCCGTATTTGGTGGAATAGCCGACATAGTCTTCCGACAGATTGCAGGTATTGGCAACCCTGCCGCCTTCCGGCAATGTCTGCGCTACGGCATAGAGAGCAGTCATCCGGATACGAGGGGGCATATTGATGCCGGCCTCTCTGGGCAGGGATTCGTTTCCCGTGATTTCCCGGAGTGCGTCATTTTGCTCAAGCATTTCCCTCATGGCTGCCGTAACATTTCCAATGTTCAGCTCCACATGCGGAATGCCGATGGACGCAACCAGCAGCCGGGCGTCACGGATATCACTCTGCACACCGTCCGGCATGAGGACACCGATTACCCGGTTCCGGCCAAGCGCTTCCGCACACAGCGCAGCCGTTACGCTGGAGTCCTTGCCGCCGGATATGCCGACAACAGCACGGCAGGAAGGGCCGTTTTCTTCGAAATAACTGCGAATCCATGTGACAATTTCATCTTTGATCTTGCGTGGGTTTGACAGCATGGCAAATCTCCTGTTCTGATAGGGCCTGAGCGGCTCTTTCTGCTGAGTAATTCTGAAATAATAGTATCTGCATCATCTGGGGAAGTCAATACATGGAAATTTACTTTGCTCCTATGGAAGGAATCACCGGCTACACGTTCCGGAATGTATACGACGAATGCTTTCCGGGCGCCGACCGCTTTTATACCCCGTTTATTGCGGCGACGCACACCCACAGCTGCAAGACCAGAGAAAAGAAGGATGTTGCTCCGGAGAACAATCGCGTGCGCTCGCTGATACCGCAGGTGCTGACCAACCAGGCAGAGGATTTTCTGTGGTCCCTCGGCAGCCTGGCGGAGCTGGGATATACAGAGGTGAACCTGAATCTGGGCTGCCCTTCTCCGACGGTTGTTACCAAGAAAAAGGGTGCGGGCTTTCTCGGGGAACCGGCGATGCTGGACCGTTTTTTCGAGGAAACTTTTGAAGGCCTGCATCGTACTGGCAGCACCGGGAAAGAGGCGGTCCGCATTTCTGTCAAGACAAGGATCGGCATGAGGGATACAGAGGAGGCCGCTGCTCTGATGGATATTTTCAACCGGTATCCGCTTGCGGAGCTGGTCATTCATCCCAGGCTGCAGAGCGAACTGTACAGAGGCGTACCGCATTTTGACATTTTTCTTTCTATGCTGCGGGAAAGCAGACATCCCGTCTGCTACAACGGGGATATCTCCAGCGCCGGAGATGTGGAACGCATCCGGGAGACTGTCAGAAGGGAGAATCTGACGCTGCCGGCTGTGATGATCGGAAGAGGCCTGCTGCGCGATCCGGCGCTGATCCGCAGGATGCGGGGCGGGAATGCCGCGGCAAGGGGGGAATTGAAACAGTATCATGACAGGCTTTTTGATGCGTACAGTGCTGCATTGTCTCCAAAAGACGCCCTGTTCCGGATGAAGGAACTGTGGGCCTATCTGCGTGACCGGTTTGACGGGGAAGACAGAAGGATCAGGAAACTTCTGAAAAGCAGGGACCCCGTATCCTATCTGGCAGCCTCGGATGAATTGTTTTCGGAGGGGACACTGCGCTGAAAGAGCCAGCCTTCT
>CADBNA010000097.1 GCA_902795835.1 uncultured Lachnospiraceae bacterium
CCTGCAGTCTGCGGCAATTCTGGATGCGGGGATGTACACCATGAATACCCGTGCCGTGCGGTTTTTCTCCCGGCTCGGATTCAGGCGGAATACGGTGCCTCACGAGCTGAACGCAAAAGAACTGGCTGCGCGGGACAACAGCTGTTCGGAAATGATTGTGTACGGACGCGTCCCGGTAATGCTCTCGGCACAGTGCCTGAAAAAGACACTGGACCGCTGCCGCCATCAGTACTCCGAACTGGTTCTGGAGGACCGCAAGGGCATGCGTTTTCCCGTGCTGTGTGAGTGCGATGTCTGCATGAACCGGATCCTGAATGCGGTTCCGCTGGATTTGCTGGGAGACAAAGATAGAAGAGAGATTCTGGAGCGGGGCGTGCGGTCACTGCGCTTTCTGTTTACGACGGAGAGCGGGACAGAGGCGCGCAGGATTGCGGATACCCTGCAGGTTGAGGGCACTGTGACGCGGGGACATTTCCGCCGCGGCGTGGAGTAGAAGACGGAATCAGGACAATAGAGGGACGCGCTTGACCAGAAGAGAGATTTTCACAGCGCGCAATAGCAGGAGAGCGATTTGAGAACGATCATTACGGAAATTTCAAAATATCTGCTTCTGGCGCTCATGGTGTTTTTTACCATTGACACCTATATGGTGCTGCGCAGACGCGACGAGGTGTCCAGACGCAGGATCATGCGCAGTCAGATCGGCCTGATGGTGCTGTTCAACCTCACGGCGTTTCTGAACCTGTTCATCATGTCAGGGGATATCAGAATGCTGTTCCTGCTGGGCATGATTGTCAGCTATATCCTGATTGTCCAGATCCTGTACCGGCTGATTTACCGCAGAGCATCGCTGATTCTGCTGAATACCATGTGCATGATCATGTCTGTCGGCTTTGTGATTCAGGCCAGGCTGGGCATGGAGACGGCCATCAAACAGTTTATCATTGCCGTCGGCTCGACGCTGATCTGCTTCATCATACCGGTAGTGATCCGGCGCATGAGAATGATGTCTCAGCTCGGCTGGGTGTACGGCATCGTCGGCATTGTCCTTCTTGCAGGCGTATTCCTTTTCGGAAGGGTCACCGGCGGCGCAAACCTGAACCTGACAATAGGAGGCATTTCGTTTCAGTTTTCGGAATTTGTCAAGATCACGGTTGTCCTGTTTATGGCAGGCATGCTGCAGTACCGGCACGATTTTGCCCGTGTTGTCCTGGTCACTGTCGTGGCCGCCGTTCACGTAGGCATTCTGGCGCTTTCCGCGGATCTGGGAGCTGCGCTGATCTATTTTGTGGCCTACATTGTCATGGTGTTTGTGGCAACCAGAAATCCCGGCTATGTCCTGCTGGGACTGGGCGGCATGGCAGGCGCTTCCACCATTGCCTATCGGCTTTTTGCACATGTGCGGACCAGGGTGCAGGTTTGGCGGGATCCGTTTGCGGATTATGAAGGAACCGGCTATCAGATCATTCAGGCGCTGTTCGGCGTGTGTGCCGGCGGATGGTTCGGCACCGGCCTGTTCCAGGGCAACCCGGAGATGATTCCGCTGGCCTATGAGGATTTTACATTCGCGGCGATCTGCGAGGAGCTTGGCATTCTTTTTGCTATCTGCCTGCTGCTGCTGTGTATGGGCATGTATCTGCTCATTGTGAGCATTTCCATGAAGCTGGAAAATCCGTTTTACCGGCTGGTGGCGATCGGTCTGGGCACAGAGTATGCCTTCCAGGTGTTCCTGACCGTCGGCGGGACGACGAAGTTTATTCCCATGACCGGCATTACCCTTCCCCTGGTGAGCTACGGCGGCAGCTCCATCATGTGCACGATCATCATGATTTCGATCATTCAGGGGCTCTACATCATGCGAAAGGATGAGAGCGACGAGATCGCGGAGGAGATTGCCCGGATGCATTACGAAGAGCGTATGCTCCGGCAGGCGGAGGAACGGGAGAGGCGGCGCAGGCCGGTCATCCTCAGAAACCGTGCTGAAGAAACGCCTGACCGCCGCAGGGACGAAGAGGGCGGCATCCGGAGGGTACGCCCAGGAAGCGAAGACGGAGGTATCCGGAGGGAACGCCTAAGAAGCGAAGATGGAGGTATCCGGAGGGTTCGTTCAGGAAGCAATGAGGGCGATGGCCGGAGAGACAGCCGGGGAGCCCGGGAGAGCGATGCCTGGAGAGACAGCCGCAGAAGCCGGGAGAACGATGCCCGGCGCAGAGGCCGCCGCGGAACCGGGGAGAGAAGTGTTCCGCAGGAAGGCCGAGGAGCATGGGAGAGCGATGGCCGGAGAGACAGCTGCAGAAGCACAGAAAATGACGGAATGCGGAAAATAAGCGGCGAACCCGAGGACCGGGATTCCCGCTCCGGCAGCGGCGCAGGAGTGATACAGACTGAAGACGGCATGATGTACGACCTGAAGAAAGATGTACAGACCGGCAGCGAAAGCGGCCGGATGGGAGCAGAGGAATATGACGGGACGCAGGGATACAGAGGAACCGGGGAAGAGGATCTTTCCAGAAGAATCGAGGAGGAGGCCAGGAAGGGGCTCAGGCTTCATAACTAGGCCTTACAGAATCGTTTCCTGGCTGAGCCTTTTTCTGTTTCTGGCGCTGATCGGATACATGATCTATTTCCAGATCTACATGAGCAAGGATCTGCTGAACAGCCCGTACAACAAGAGACAGGACATTGTGGAAGAGCAGGTGATACGGGGCTCGATCCTTGCTTCTGACGGGACGATTCTGGCGCAGACACAGCGGGACGACTATGGAAATGAATACAGGGTATACCCGTACGGGTCGCTGTATGCGCATTCCGTGGGGTATCAGGCGTACGGCGGAAGCGGCCTGGAATCGGCAGAAAACAATGCCCTCATCCGGTCTCATATGGATATTGTCACGCAGGTCGTGAATGACCTGTATGATGAGAAAAAGCAGGGTGACAATCTGGTGACGACA
>CADBNA010000098.1 GCA_902795835.1 uncultured Lachnospiraceae bacterium
CGGTGAAGAAGAGGACAGCCATCTGGGAGATTTTATACAGGATGACAATGTTCCCGTGCCTGCAGACGCAGCGGCGTTTACCATGCTCAAGGAACAGCTGGAAGAAGTGCTCGGCACACTGACTGAAAGAGAGCAGAAGGTTCTGCGCCTCCGTTTCGGCCTGGACGACGGGCGGGCGCGCACGCTGGAGGAAGTCGGCAAGGAGTTCAACGTAACCCGTGAGCGTATCCGGCAGATTGAGGCAAAGGCGCTGCGCAAACTGCGTCATCCCAGCCGCAGCCGGAAACTGAAGGACTATCTGGATTAAAGAGGAACGCGCCATATGAAGCTGTCGGCAAGACTGCGGGAGGCGGCCTCTCTGGTATCCGTAAGGACAACGGCAGCGGATATCGGGACCGATCATGGTTATATCCCGGTGTGGCTCTGTGAACAGAACCGCGTCCGCAAAGCCATTGCCATGGATCTGCGGGAAGGCCCGCTGCAGCGCGCGCGGGACCATATCCGGGAGGCCGGACTGGAAGAGAGAATAGAGACCCGGCTGTCTGACGGAATGGCGGCCCTGCTTCCCGGCGAAGCGGACTGCGCGGTGATCACAGGCATGGGAGGCATCCTGATCAGCCGCATACTCCGGCAGACGCCGGATGTGACGCATTCCCTGCAGGAACTGGTTCTGGGTCCGCAGTCTGATGAGGATCTCGTCCGGCGGACGCTCCTGGACATGGGCTTTCGGATTGACCGGGAGAAGATGCTGAAGGAAGACGGAAAGTACTATATGCTGATCCATGCCGTGCCGCGGCGCCCTGAGCCGGCATCTGGCGGTTCGCCGGAAGGCACGGAATCCCGGGATACAGAGACAGGAAAGATAGAAAAGACAGAAAAACTGACAGAAGAGGAAGCGCGGTTTGGCCCCTGCCTGCTGAGGGAGAGGGATCCCGTTCTTCTGGAATACCTGCGCGGCAGGCGGGAAACCGCCGTGTCAATCCTGCAGAAGCTGAGCGGCCGCACAGGGGAAGCCGCCGCCCGGCGGATGCAGATAGAGGAGGAAAAGCGGCTGATCGAAGCGGCTTGTAAGCGATATGAACTGTGAAGAAATCATTATAAGACTGGAAGAGGAATATCCCCTTGATTATGCGATGGACTGGGACAACTCTGGTCTGCAGGTCGGCAGACGGAACAGGGAAGTGCGGAAAATCTATGTCGCGCTGGACGCCACGGAGGAGGTCATCAGTGACGCTGTGGAATTTGAGGCCGACCTGCTGATTACCCATCATCCGCTTCTGTTCCACAGCATCCGGCAGGTCAATGACGACACCTTTATCGGCAGACGGATCCTGGCCATCATTGAACATGAGATTACCTGCTACTCCATGCACACAAACTTTGATGTGCTGGGAATGGCCGGCATGAACCGCCGGCAGCTCGGACTGGAGCACTGCCGGGTGCTGGATGTCACCAGAGAAAATGAAGGCGTGGAAGAGGGGATCGGCCGCGTCGGTGAGCTCAAGGAGCCGATGACGCTTCAGGAGACGGCGCGTTTTGTGCGGAACAGCCTTCAGCTGCAGGCCGTGCGCTGTTACGGACTGAAGGAGAACGATCCGGACGGGGAAGCGGAGGAAGAAAAAGAGATGATCCGCCGCGTCGCCGTATGCGGAGGCTCCGGAAAAGGCATGGTGGAGGCGGCATTGCGCGAAGGGGCGCAGGTGCTGGTAACAGGCGATATCGATTATCATCTGGCGATCGACGCGCTGGCCCAGGGACTGTATATTATCGATGCCGGCCATTACGGCACCGAATACGGGTTTATTGATTTCATGGTGCAGAAGCTCTCCCGCCTTTTCCCCGACTGTCAGGTAAAAGGCGCACCGGTCAGACAGCCGTATCTGGCCGTATAGCTGCTCCCTGCCTTTCCCGATGATCCGGCGGCCTCATGTAAACAGTAAAGGAGAAAATACGGTATGCCATCTATTACAGTCAACGGAGAGACAAAAACATTTAAACCGGGAACCCCTTACGGAGAGATTGTAAAAAGTTTTGAGGCAAAGGACAGCCTGCCGACGCTCGTGGTGCTGGAAAACGGCAAACTCCGGGAACTCCGGAACGTTCCCGAAGGTGATCACACCATCCGGCTGCTGACAGCCGAATCAGATATCGGCATCAGCATCTACAGACGGAGCCTCAATTTTCTGTTTCTGAAGGCGGTCTTTGACCTCACGGGCAAGGACAGGAGTGTGCGCATTTTCCAGCATTGCAAGGTCAGCAACGGGTTTTACTATATGATCAGCGGGCTGAAAAACGGCAGTGAAGTCAACAGGGAATTTGCGGAGAAAATCGAAAACCGCATGCGGGAACTGGCCGGTCAGTGTCTTCCTCTGAAAAAGAGCACTGTCAGTCTGCAGAAGGCCAGAGAGTTTTTCCGGAATGCCGGAATGCATGACAAAAACCGGAATTTCCGTTACCGCCTTGCTTCATCCGTGAATCTGTACACGCTGGATGATTACAGTGATTACTTCTACGGCTATATGGTGTGGCATACCGGATTCCTGACGCAATTCCGTGTGGAACCCTATGAAGAGGGACTGATTCTGGTGGTGCCTGACCGGACTGATCCGCAGAAGGTGACCCCTTACAGACCGTATCCCAAGCTGTTTGCCATCCAGATGGAGGCCGCAAAATGGGATGCCCGGATGGGAGTTGAGTCGCTCGGAGATCTGAATGACGCCCTGTGCAACGGAAC
>CADBNA010000099.1 GCA_902795835.1 uncultured Lachnospiraceae bacterium
ACCTCCTGTGGACGGCAGTTCCACGCCGGAGGAGTTGAGCACCATGATCTGGTAGATCTCGATATCGTTTTCCGTTACCTTTGTGACTCTGAGCGAGCTGCTCCCGTACATTGCTTCCACCATGCCGGTCTCCCGGACATTTATAATGACCGGGCCGGTCAGTCCATCATATCCGGCAGGCGCTGTTGTTTCAAACAAGTAGTATTTTTTGCCTGTTGTCAATGTGCCCAGGTCGAGGTGTCCCAGTGTATCCTGCGCATCGGATGTAACGCCGGTCAAGATCGGGGTCTCGCCTTCCTTTGGCTTTCCGGTCTGCGTATCGATCTGTTCTTCCTTGTAGAGGCTGAAGGCAGCACCTACAAGCGGAACGCCTTCCTGGTACTCCCGACTCGCGTCGTAGCTCTTCTTGATGATGCGCACTGCCTTTGTCGGCGTATTGTAGATCGTTACCGTTACATTATCTGTTTCGGGATCCGTTTCCACCTTTGCCTCGGTCGAAGGAATATCATCAAACACATACTTGTTGTCGGACTCGGAGAATGTAGCCTTCTGGATGGTGACCGGACCCGTCGGATCAATGATCAGACGAATGTAGTAATCGATCTTTTCATAGTTCGCGGGCGTCCCGTTCTCATGCAGATAATAAGTGCCCGGTTTCAGGTCCGTCAGATTGATCTTCGGGATGATCCCGTCTGATCCGGTAACCAGGTTGCCGAATTCGTCCCGCGGATTCAGCGGATAGTAATCCGGCATCGGGTTTCCGTTGTAATCCTCCTTCTCAGGATAGAGCGAGAAGGATATGCCTTCGACCGCCGCATCGGTGATCGCATCTCTCTTGATCGCCTTCAGACCGAACGGTTTGTTTTTGATCGTTATGGTCGGCATATTGCTGACGGTCGGCTCTGCAACCTGTTTAATGGTGTAATACCCGTCGCTGCTGTCCTGCGGCGATCCATTGACAAATACTACCACTCCGCCGTTTTCATTGCGCACCTTGATCGTCACCGAGTCGATCAGCGTCTTATGCTGGTACGGCGCCGCGACCTCTGTCAGTGTGTATTCTGTATCGACAGGCAGATACGCCACTGCGATCAGACCGTCTTCATCGGACGTAAATTTCTTTTTCGAGGAAGGATCACTGGTCTTTTGCAGCGTGAACTTTGCACCTGCCAGCGGCTCGCCGTTCAGGTTGGTTTTGACCAGTTTGATGCCGGGCCTGGAGTTGGTGACGGTGTCTGTCTTTGAATTCACGCCGGCAGCCAGTTCTTCCTGACTGAGTGTCTTCCATTTGTAGCTGGCTGTGTAATGGAAATCTGCAGAATAACCATGGTCATTGGTCTCTCCGCCGGCGATCAGTGTGTCGCCATCCCCGATTCTTTCGATATCACATCCTTCAGGCAAAATCACCTCACCGGTTTCAGGGTCAACCTGTACGTCGTCTGGGGCGATGATTTCACCATCCTTTCTGATCTGCAGCTCATATACAATATAATCGTTCAGGTTCTTTCCGGGATCCAGGTCGCGGTAGAACCATCTTATGGATGTCTCTGTTTCCCCAAGCTGGCGGAGGGAGTGAGGCTTCATGGTCAGCGTTTCCTGTCCGGTTTCGTCTTTGTCTTTGATAAACACAGCGAAGTAGATGGGATCGTGGGTCTCCATAAAGTCTTTATCCGCCCAGTTCTTCTTGACGTTGATGCCGTATCCGTGCTGGTTGTTGGCTATCACGCCCTCATCCTTGCCGTTGATTACGCCCCAGTTCTCATCTTCTCCCTGCGGGACAGGCTGATCGACACGTTCATAGTCGATCAGGTTGTATCCGGACGGGATCTCGTCATCGCGCTCGATGACCTGGAACGGCGTTCCGTTCATCAGCCCGGGAACCTCAACAGTATACCCGATCGGGATCTTGTCCGCAGCGCCTCCGGGGGACGTGGCGAATGTTGCGTTTTCCTTCTCGCTCTTCCACTCTCCGGGCGGGACCACATCGCTGAGCTGGTCAAAGTCCGTCTTGCCTGTCGATACGAAGCGTTGCTGAGTGTAACTGTAAATACAGTATTCCCCTGCAGGATTCTTCACGTGGTATTTTCCTGTGTTATATGCGATGTATTTACCCTCTGCGTTCTTGCCGACAAAGATTCTGAAACAGAACAGGGTGCTGTCTTGTTCCGCTGTGATGGCGCCTGTTTTATTTGATGTCTCCCAGACTTTCTTGGTGATCCTGAGCGCGTGCTGCGCATTCGTCCGGACATGGTTGTCATATATGACCTTCTTGCACTGCGCTACCGTCTTCTCCTGGGTTTTATAATCCCTGCGTTCGGGGTCTGTGCCGGGCACCACAGTGCCGGTCACCAGGTCCCCATTGATCCTGACCTGATCGTAGGTCTCTGTGTCCATGCCGCACTCAACAATGTAGTACTCGATATCCTCATCGGGAAGTTCGATGGCTGCAGTCTGCCCCGCTTTCAGGAAGAATACATTCGGATAAGTCTTGCCGCCTGCCGAATAACTGGACCGGTATTTGATGGCATCACCGGTCGTGTTGTCCTTCACACTGAACCCACCATCGATTGGTTCAAACTCATTATTCATTTTGTTCTTATAATAGATCTGGTACGGGAATTCTGTATCCGGATTGATGCTCTCTACGCCGCTCACCTGTTTTTCAAGAAGGACCTCTCCTTCCTTGTACGGCGCCAGATTGAAGCGCATATGGAGGTTCGACGCACCGGCGCCGCGTTCCAGATAGAACATACGCATCGTATGGCCCGAATAGTCCTTGAAGACGGTTTTGATCGGATTTCCATCTGAATCTTCCAGGGTAGGACTTTCCTTGAAAATGCCGTCCAGCCATTCCGTGATCTCCTGTTCGCTCGCGGTCGGATGCTCTTCCAGATAAGCTTCCTTAAACAATTCACGCAGATTTGTCTTCGTATTTTTGACGACCACCTCGCCTGTCCTGAAGTTGATGCTTCCGTCAAGGGCGGAATGGATGCCGCCGAGATCCAGAATCAGTTTGTCGTCAATGTAGAACCAGAAGTCATCGTCTCCCGAGAACTCAAAGATCAGATCATGGCCCCAGGCGTCGAGACCGCTGGTGGTCTGCATGAATTTGGCCGACATCTCCACGCCGAAGAAATGGTCCGCATATGTATGGATGTCTCCATTCCTCTTATAAGGAATGTTGTACATCTGCTCGCCCTTTCTGGGATCCAGCGGCGAGAGTGGGACAGCTGTCTGCGTGCTGGAATGCATGTCCATTTCATTGGTATTCGGGGAGTAAGAATTATGGATAAAGACCTTATTGCCTTCTTCATCCGTATCCCAGTGTCCCAGATCATTGTATGGCAGGAACTGACCATGCTGCAGGGTGTACTTGTTGGACTCGTCTGTTGTGCCCAGTTCCTCGTATACGACAAAATCTCCAATTCCATAGGTGCCGCCGTCCGGTCGTTCCTCGCCGATCCATCCATCATTCTCATCCCAGATCAGATGGGCGAAGTTCTGCGTGGAGTCGTACTCGAAATACCCGGTCTCTTTATAAGTACTGGTCAGGAACTGATGGTTGGTTTCCAGCGCATTGTTGAACAGCTGTCCAAGGGAAACTCCGGTCAAGGTTGCCATCGGATAGTCCCCCGTAATATTTCTCTCCAACAGACCAGTGGTCGGTCGGTCTACGACAAATGGCGTGTCGCCGACCACCGCGCTCATTTCATTCGAACGGTAATCTCCGGTAGTCGTTCCATCACCGTAGTCCTGTATTTTTACGCTGATCTTGAAATCACTGTTGTCCACTGTTTCGACATCTGTCAGATCGTCCTGCGATTCTTGTTTCTTCATTACAGCGAAATAGAATGTGTCCGCCTTGGCGAGAGGAGCCGGAATGATCTGCCAGTGATCCTGTTTCTGGACGTACATTGAGGCGTAGTCATAATAGGGATCATCCCACGCAATCACTGTCGTGTAGTACTGGCCGTTACGGCGTCCGTTCAGGTTCAGGCCGATCTTGTCGTCGGAAAGAAGCGGATTTTCGGTGTTGGAAATCTGCGGCGCGATGTATTTGCCCGTATAGTTGTTCTGCAGTTCATAGTAGTAGGTCGGCTTTCCCTCATCGTTCGTATACTCTGTGAAATTCCAGAGCATCGTATTGATTCTGCTGCCGACCCAGGCAATCCTGTCTCCGCTGGCATAGCCTTTGATCAGGAAGCCGTCATAATCCATGATGTAATAATCATACTGTTTCGTATCGTCGTTCCAGACACGCGTGTAGATCACGATCTGGTCGCCGTCCTTCACATCATAATCGATCGTCCCGTCAGCGCCGATCTCACCGGACACGCTGACTTTTTCCGCTGTGTAGGTGACGAAGTCTTCTTCCGTCAGGCTCGACAGTTCCGCCAGATTCATCCAGTAGACTTTATTGTTCGCATTGTTTGTGACTGTGGCCCGCGTGAAATTGCCGTTGTTCAGGCACAGCGCCTCATTTCCGCAGGTGAACATATACTTATTCTTGAAGCTTCCCGTTCCGCTCTTGACGGAGATTTTGCAGTTATCATCCGGTTCATTCACCAGAGACACACCGGCGCTGGTGATCTTGAGATATTTGCCTGACGAGGACGTGATATAGTACTGGTCTCCGCCGATCGACTGGAACGTCCACATTTCTATGCTGCTGTCCTTCGCGACAAAGACAGTCTCCGTACGGCCGACAGGCTCCGTGCGGACCGTCATCGAAAAGCCTTTGAGTCTTGTATTGCTGCTCACTGCTGTGGCCAGCATGCCTGTCCCGGAGACAGAATCACTGTTATTGAGGATCCCATAGGATTTGCCGTCGAGATTGTACGGGTCGTTGCCGTAAGGCTTTGTCAGTATGATCTTGTTTGCGGTGGCAGGATTCGACACATTTCCGATAAAACCGTTCGTGTTATAGCTCCAGGCGCACTTCCTGTTGTTCGACCAGAGATTGTAGATATAGAACGTGCCCTCGCCGGAATGATTCTGTACTGTGAACGCCGTTCTGTCAGCCTCATCCTCTGAGAAAGCGAAGGCGTTGCTTTGATTGGTCATGCAGACATATTTCTTCTGGTTCTCGTCATCCAGCACGTAAATGTAGTATTTGCCTTCCCCTTCTGCCTGCTCGAAATAGTACAGCGCGGCGGAGCCGATGTCCGATGCATTCGTCTTTTCAATATAATTGCCATTCAGGCTGTCCTTGAAATAGAACCTGCCGTTGTTATTGTCGATGGAAACATAGAAGCCTTCCCCATCCAGTCCGTCGATGCCGACCTCCGTATCGAGCGGCGTCGTCGTGACGACTGCGTACACGGAGAATCCGTCAGTCTCAAAGGTCACGGCGCTTTCCATTTTCTTCGTGTCGGACTTGCCCAC
>CADBNA010000100.1 GCA_902795835.1 uncultured Lachnospiraceae bacterium
ATAAGAGAAGATATGCCCCCAAAACAGGAAGTATCCTGCAGGGGCATATTTGTTATTTCAACAGCTCGTATTCGAACATCTTCTCGGAGAGGCATTGTCCCCACGGCGGCAGGGGAGATCCTTGCAGAGCGCAGCAGCGCCCTGCTGGAGGATTATGACGTTTTGATAAAGGATATCCGGAAACAGACGGATGCTCTGCAGAAAGAGCTGCGGCTGGGAATAGTTTCCTGCGGACTGATGGAGTTTCCCATGGAATGGCTGGGCCTTTTAATGGAGCAGTATCCCGGGTACCACCTCGTAATCCGGGAGGCCGGAGACGAAGAGCTGGAAGCCGCCCTGCTGGCCGGGGAGCTGTCTGCCGCTCTGCTTGGCGGGCCGGTCAGCCATTCCCGGCTTGAGGCCGTCAGTCTTATGACATTAACCTTTTCTCTCATGGTGCGGGAAGATTCCCCGCTGGCAGGAGAGGATTCCGTTTCCCTGTCCGTGCTGAACGGCCGGCCGCTGCTGCTGCGTGACGGCCGGTACCGGGCCAGTGAAGCTGTGGAGAGAGAGCTGAAAAAACATGACATAAAGCCGTCATCCGTGATCCGCGTGCAGCAGCGCGACATGCTCTATCACCTCTGTCTGCAGGGCACCGGCAGCAGTATTCTGCTCACGCGCGGAAAAAACGTACAGACAAAGGAAGGTGTGCGGTTTATTCCGATTCAGGATTTCTCACAGAACTGGGATCTGGTCGCCGCACGAAAAAAAGGCATGCACACGGAAAAAGCTTTGTATGAGTACATTGTCAGAGAAACGGTTCATCCGGTTATGAAAGGGTTTTAAAATGAGAAAATTTGATTCAAGTCTTGTCAACGACCAGTACCGTGTCCCGCCCCCGAAGAGTCTGCGGGAGGTTCCTGCCTATATAAAAGAACTGGCTTCCGGTTTTTCATACCGCATGCTGTACATCTTCCGCCTGGTCTGGGAGACCCGCAGAGGCCTGCTCCCGCTGATGCTCCTGATGGCGGTCTTTAACGGTGTCATGCCGGTAATCGGTTCCCTGATCGGGGCTGCGATCCTGAATGACCTGGCCCGTGTGTATGCCGGGGAGGCACTGGTGTTCGGCGTCATTGCCGTCCTGCTTGTGCTGCAGTTTGTCTATATGTTCGTCAACAACAGCATCATGCGCGTGTACAACATGATCACCAGCCTCTGCGGCGAACTGGTGGCCAATCATGTACGGGTAAAAATCATGGAGAAGGCAAAAACCATCGATATGGTTTCTTATGATACGCCGGAATTCTATGCCCGTATGGAGAATGCCGCCAGGGAAGCCGGAACCAGGCCGATCATGATCGTCAGCTCGATGTTTTCCGTGATGAGCACTGTCATCAGCCTGGTCAGCTATATTATCGTGCTGTTCGCGGTCAGTATCTGGGCGCCTTTCCTGATCATTCTGGTTTCTCTCCCTTCCGCCGTCATCAGCTTTGTCTTCCGCAAAAAGAATGTGAATTATATGTTCCACCGTTCCCGTGCGCGCCGGGAAATGGACTATTATGCCACGACGGTCGTAGACAAGGATCTGGCAAAAGAAGTGCGGATGTTCTCACTGACAGACGTTTTCTGCAATAAATACCAGGAGACATTCCGGGATTATTACAGAGGCCTGCGGTCTCTGCGGCAGGCGGAGTGCTTCTGGAGCATAGGGGCGGCGGTCCTGACCAGCGCGGCGTACTGCTTCCTGTATATCCTGCTGGCAAGGGGCGTGTATGACGGCCGCTATGAAGTGGGAAGCTTTTCTCTGTATACCGGTGCCATTATGACCATCGGAGGCAGTGTCGGGACCCTCATTTCCACTACGGCCATGATATACGAGGGCACGCTGTTTATCGAAAACCTGATTGCATTTCTGAAGTCGGAGCCGCAGATCGTACCGGTTCTGGCAGAGCCGGCTGCGGTCAGGCACGGACAGGGCCACACGATTGAATTCCGGAATGTTTCTTTCCGCTATCCCGGCAATGATCATGATGTCGTGCACCGCACAGACCTTCTGATCCGGCCAGGGGAGACCGTGGTGATCGTAGGCCTGAACGGTGCCGGCAAGACAACCCTGGTCAAACTCCTCACCCGGCTCTACGATCCCACAGAAGGCATGGTCCTTCTGGACGGAAGAGATATTCGCGAATATAATGTAGAAGAACTCTATGCCATGTTCGGCATCATTTTCCAGGACTTCGGGAAGTATGCCGTGACGGCACGGGAGAATATTGCATTTGGCGACGTTGAAAAAGCAGCGGGTGAAATGCTTCTGGAAGAAGAACGGCCGGAAGAAGCGCCGCCGGAAAGATCCATGGGTTCTGTCCGGGAGGCGGCCGCGCAGAGCGGCGCGGATACTTTTATTGAGAAGTTTCCGAAAGGGTATGATACGCCGCTGATGCGTTATTTTGACGTGAACGGGGCGGAACTGTCCGTGGGACAGTGGCAGAAGCTGGCCATTGCCCGCGCCTTTTACGGAGATTCGGAAATTCTGATTCTGGATGAGCCGACGGCCTCTCTGGACCCGCTGGCAGAGCAGGAGATTTTCCGGCAGTTCAATGAACTCCGCGGCGATAAAACCAGTATTTTTATCTCTCACCGGCTGTCCAGCGCTACGATTGCCGACCAGATCCTGGTGATGGACAACGGGGAAATCGTGGAGCGCGGCAGCCACGCGGAACTGATGGAGAAAAAGGGGCAGTACTGGAAGCTGTTCACCACACAGGCGGAGAGGTACCAGACGCCTGCATAGAGATGTCTCATCCGTATTCCGTGAGATTGTTGATCCAGATTCCCTTTCTGACCAGCGCAAAGCCGACAGCGCACTTGACCAGTCCCGCCAGCTGCACGGTCAGATAGAGAGGAAGGATGGGCATGGATGTGTACAGCACCAGAATACGTGACAGCGGTATCAGGACGATCCAGCAGAAGCAGGAGTCGAACAAAAAAGTGATCAGGGTTTTCCCGCCGGAACGGATGATGAAATAGCTGCAGTTTTCATACCCGTAGATGGGCATGCAGACAGCAGCGATGCGGATCAGCCCGGCTGCTGTCTGCCGGATTTCCGGAGAGGTGTTGTAAATGCGGGGGAACAGACCGGAGACAGCAAACAGGCCTGCCCCGGTCACCAGACAGAGAAAAAGGGAAAAAAGGGTCAGCCTCCGGGCGTCTCTTCTTACCGTACCGGTCTGGCCGGTCCCCAGCTCCTGGCCTATGATAATGGCTATGGCGCTGCCCATGGAGATAAAGGCAATATTAAACACATTGGATATGGTCTGGGAAATGTTAAAGGCGGCGACAACCGAGAGTCCCCGCATGGAATAGTTCTGCGTCAGGACGGCCTGCGCGGTAGACCAGAGCATTTCGTTCATCAGCAGGGGCGTGCCCTTCAGGACGCAGCTGCGGACCAGTGTTCCCGGCACATACAGACTGCGGTACAGGCCGGTCATAAACGGATAGAGATCCAGGTGCCGGTGGGTGTGCCACAGGATCTGCCCGACCTCTACAAAGCGGGAGAGAACCGTTGCCAGTGCTGCACCGACAACGCCGAGGGCGGGCGCGCCGAATTTCCCGTAGATCAGGATATAATTTCCGGCCAGGTTGACGGCCATGGCGACCAGGCTGGCCCGCATGGGGACCACCGTCTCACCGGCAGAGCGAAGGGTCATGGCGTAGGCGTGGGTAAGGGACAGCGGTATCATTCCGATGAGCATGACGGCCAGATAGGACTGTGCGTTCTGCATGGTGGCGGCCACATTCCCCGCCCCGCCGTCAGCGTGCAGATACAGCGAGATCAGATATGTGCCGTGCCGCAGGAATACAAACAGCCCCGCGGCCAGCAGGCCCAGTACTGTCCAGAGCTGCAGGCGAACGGTATACCGGACGCCGTCGTGGTCCCCTTTTCCGCAGAACTGTGCCGTAAAGATCCCGATTCCCGCAAGCCCTCCGAAAAAGCACAGGTCCCACACAAACATCAGCTGGTTGACGATGGCTACGCCGGACATCGGATCCGTGCCGATGCGGCCGACCATCAGATTGTCCAGCATGCTGACAAAGTTGGAGATTCCGTTCTGGACCATGATGGGGACAGCGATCTGCAATGTCCGGATATAAAACTGCCTTGTTTCTTTCGCTGCCATTATCATGGGTGATTCTCCTTCGGCCGTGCCGGACTTGAAAGGTTTCTGTCCATAAGGGCAGACAGTTTTTCAGTATAATGGAAAGACAGGAAAAGAGCAATGGATTTTAAGCAATTGCAGGCGTTTACAGAGGTGGCGGCAGCAGGGAGTTTTTCTGAAGCCGCCCGGATGCTTTACGTCTCTCAGCCAACCGTCAGCGCCTATATCAAAGATCTGGAAAAAGAGCTGCAGGCGCCTCTGTTTTACAGAACCACAAAAAAAGTGGCCCTCACAAAGGAGGGAGAGCACTTTCTGCCGTATGCCCGGCGGATCCTGCAGCTGAAAGAAACAGGAAAAAGGATCCTGAAGGAGGAGGAATCGCCGGCTGTCATGCTGGGCACATCTACGATTCCTTCCGTCAGCCTTCTGCCGCCGCTGCTTACTGCTTTCCGGGAGTACAGTCCGAAGTCCCGGTTTGAGATCCGGCAGAGCGACAGCGCAGAGATTGAAGAACTTGTGCTGGAGCGGGTCGTGGATGTGGGGTTTACCGGGCGAATCTGCCGGGACGAACGGATTGACTGCCATGCGCTGTGCACGGATACTCTTGTGGTGGCGGCTCCTGCCAGCGAGAAATATCTGGATCTGCGGGACCGGAAAGTGCCGGCAGAGAAGATTCTGACAGAAAATCCCTATATTGGCCGGGAGACGGGGTCTGCCACAGGCCAGACAGCAGCGCGCATACTGAGCGGCATGGAAATCCGGGAAGAGGACCTGCAGGTGGCAGTGCGGACAAATGACCTGGAATCAATGAAACAGATGATTCTCTGCGGACTGGGGGTCTCGGTTTTATCAGAGCGGTCGGTGAGGACGCTTGCGGCAGAGGGAAAGCTGCTGCTGTTTCCTCTTCCTGAAAAGCTGAGCCGGGAATTCTACATGCTGGTACGGACGGGTTCTTCGCTTCCTGAACCGGCCGGCCGCTTTGTGAAGTTTGTCAGGGAAAAGGGAAAAGAGATTCTGAAATTCGCATAAAATCGGGAGGAAAAGGAGAAAGCAGATGGAAACGGTAAGACTGACAAAGCTGGCGGAATGCGCCGGGTGCGGCGCCAAAGTCGGAGCAGGTGAGCTGGTGAAGCTGCTGGGAGATCTTCCGCTGCATACGGATGAAAACCTCCTGGTGGGGTATGACAGGAGCGATGACGCATCCGTATACCGGATCAGCGATGAACTGGCTATCGTGCAGACGGTGGATTTCTTTCCCCCCGTGGTGGATGATCCGTTCCGGTTTGGGGCAATTGCGGCAGCCAATGCGCTCTCTGATATCTATGCCATGGGAGGAGAGCCGAAGCTTGCGCTCAATGTGATGGCAGTGCCGGAGACCATGCCCCCGGAAACCGTACATGAAATACTCCGGGGCGGATATTCCAAGGTCTACGAGGCAGGCGCCATGATCACCGGCGGACACAGCATCTATGACAAAGAGCCCAAATACGGGATGGCTGTTACGGGTTTTGTCCATCCTGACAGATTGCTGACGAATGCCGGGACCAGGCCGGGGGATGTGCTGATTTACACCAAGCCGGTCGGCACAGGCGTACTGACGACAGGCATCAAGGCAGAAATGGTGGAAGACGAAACGGCAGAGCAGCTGGAGCAGCTCATGATGACGCTGAACCGGGGCGCCCGGGACATTATGGTGAAATACCGGGTGCATTCCTGCACAGATGTGACCGGGTTCGGTCTGATGGGGCACCTGCTGGAGATGGCCCAGGGAAGCAATACGGAATTCCATATCCGCCCGGACCGTTTTATCTTGCTGCCCCAGACCCTTGAGTTGGCGGAGATGGGTATACTGCCTGCCGGCATGTACCGGAACCGCCATTTTGCAGAGGCGCATGTCCGGACGGGGAACACGCCTCTTGCCCTTCAGGACCTCCTGTTTGACCCGCAGACTTCCGGCGGCCTTATGATGGCTGTGGACCCGCAGGACGCGGATGCGCTGCTGGAGGAGCTGAAGGCATCCGGGGACGTCCCTGCAGCCTGCCTGATTGGAGAGGCAGCAGCATATACGGGGGGCAGCCGCATCTGTCTGGAATAGCGCCGGCGGCAGTATCCGCGAAAACGGGCAGACAGTGAAAGCAGACGGTGGAACCCCTGCAATTTATCAGAATATCAGATAAATGGGCCGGCTTTCGGGAAGTTTTGATATCAATCGTGCGCGGAAGATATGATATACTTTTAAAAATGACTGGTTTGAATGCGTGCAGAAGATTTACAGGGGGTAAAATCGTATGCAGAATATCATTATTAACGGAACAGAAACTGCCGTGGCGGATGGAACTACCATCCTGGAGGCGGCAGCGGGAGCCGGTATTCACATTCCGACACTCTGTTACCTGAAGGACGTCAGCGGGATCGGCTCCTGCCGGATGTGCATGGTGGAAATCGAAGGCCGGGAAGGCCTGGCTGCTTCGTGCAATACGGTCGTCAGAGAAGGCATGCGCATCACAACGGACTCTGAAAAGATCCGGGCATACCGCAGGACAATGCTGGAGCTTCTTGTGGAGAAGCACGGATTTCATTCTACAAATTACTGTTTTTCCTGCAGCAAAAACGGTTCCTGCGAACTGCAGGCGCTGTGCAGGGAATACGGCGTGGCCATACCGGAGAGCGGGACAGCTGCCGAAGAGCTGCCGGTTGTCGACAGCCACCCCTTTATTGAATACAATCCAAATCTCTGCATTCACTGCCAGCGCTGCATCGGTGCCTGCGGCACCCGGGCCGGCAATCACACGCTGAAGGCCGGCAGACGGGGCAGTGAGACAATTATTGATGTGCCATTCGGCCCGGACTGGAAAGAGACCGGGTGCGAGAACTGCGGCAATTGCGCGGCAGCCTGTCCGACCGGGGCGCTCACGATGAAGCGCCGCAAAGACTACCGCAGCTGGGAAGTGGAAAAGGTTCTGACGACCTGCCCGCACTGTGCGACCGGCTGCCAGTATTACGTATACGTAAAAGACAACAAGGTCGTTGATACAGAAGCGGCAGACGGACCCTCCAACCACGGCCGTCTGTGCGTAAAGGGCCGGAGCGCCTCCTTTGACTTCGCCATGTCCGCAGACAGGATTACGGACCCGCTGATCAGGGACAGAGAGACCGGAAAATTCCGGAAAGCCTCCTGGGACGAGGCGCTTGATCTCGTCGCATCCCGGTTCATGCAGATCCGGAAAGAGTACGGACCGGAGTCTCTGGCAGGCTTTGCCTGTTCCCGTTCCCCGAATGAAGATGTATACATGGTCCAGAAGATGGTCCGCACCTGTTTCGGGTCCAAC
>CADBNA010000101.1 GCA_902795835.1 uncultured Lachnospiraceae bacterium
GACGATATTTTTGCACAGGCCTATGATGTGCAGTATACCGATAAGGACAACACACTGAAGTATGTGCACCAGACTTCCTGGGGCATGACCACACGCGTGATCGGTGCGCTGATCATGGTGCACGGCGACAACAGCGGACTGGTGCTGCCGCCCCGGATCGCGCCGACACAGGTAATGGTCATTCCGATCCGTCAGGATGCCGAAGGCGTCATGGATGCCGCGGTGAAGGCCAGAGAGTCTCTTGTCCGGGCCGGTATCCGCACCGGGCTGGATGATACGGAAAAGAGCCCGGGATGGAAGTTCTCCGAGCAGGAAATGAGGGGAATCCCTCTCCGTATGGAGATGGGCCCGAAAGACGTTGCTGGAGGACAGGCTGTTCTGGTGCGCCGTGACACCCGGGAAAAAACCATCGTGAAGACAGAAGAGCTGCCCTCTGCCGTCACAGCTCTGCTGGAACAGATCCAGAGTGATCTGTTTGAACGGGCAAAAGCACACCGCGATGCCCATACCTATGATGCTGTCACATATGATGAATTCTGCGAAACCGTGGAGAAAAAGCCTGGCTTTATCCGGGCCATGTGGTGCGGCGACCCGGCCTGCGAAGAAAAGATCAAGGAAGACACGACGGCTACCAGCCGCTGCATGCCTTTCGAGCAGATCCGGCTGAGCGATACCTGTGTCTGCTGCGGCAAGCCGGCGAAGCATATGGTATACTGGGGCAAAGCCTATTGAACAGGAATCTCGGGGGCTGACTGCGAAGAACGACAGAATCGGATTTGTCAACATAGAAATAGAGAGAAGTTTTCCCATAAAAATTATGCAAGTTTCCCCTTCCCTTTTCCGGGAAAGTGGAGTATTATAGACAGGCACAATATGTTGTGCCTGTCTTTTTTATAACATACTAAATGTAGTGTATTAACGGGAGTACAAATACCGCGCAGGACCATGGAAAAGCCGGGGATGCGGCGTTGCTGTGTGCGGGACTGCAGCTGATGAGGGGGAACGGATATGGAAACAGAAGTCAAAACAAATGTCATTAAGCGGAACGGCGAAGAGGTAACATTTGACATCTCCAAGATTTCCAACGCGATTCGTGCGGCCAACAAGGAAGTGGAGCAGATCCACCAGCTGAATGAGTATCAGATCGAAGCAGTGGCCGAAAAGATTGCCAGGCTCGTCATGGATTACACACACGCTGTGAATGTCGAAGACATCCAGGATATGGTAGAGACCGGCATCATGGAGATGCGCGGATATGAAGTGGCGCAGAAATATGTCCGCTACCGCTATAAGAGAGAACTTGCCCGCAAGTCCAATACGACAGACAACGGCATTCTGTCCCTGATCGACCAGGCCAATGAAGAGGTCAAACAGGAAAACTCCAACAAGAATCCGGTGATTAACTCCACGCAGCGTGACTACATGGCCGGTGAGGTCAGCAGGGACCTGACGAAGAGAGTCCTGCTGCCGGAGGATATTGTAAAAGCCCACGAAGAGGGTATCATCCACTTCCACGATTCGGATTACTTCGCCCAGAAGGAGCACAACTGTGACCTGATCAATCTGGAAGACATGCTGCAGAACGGCACGGTCATCAGCGAGACCATGATTGAGAAGCCCCACAGCTTCTTTACGGCCTGCAATGTTACGACGCAGATTGTAGCACAGGTCGCTTCCAACCAGTACGGCGGCCAGTCATTCAGCCTGGCGCACCTGGCTCCCTTTGTAGACATCAGCCGCCAGAAGATCCGCAAAAGCGTCATAGAGGAGCGTGAAGCCTGCGGCGAGCCGATGGATGAGGCCATCATTAACAAGATCACGGAACGCCGTCTCGCAGAAGAGATCCGGAGCGGAATCCAGACCATTCAGTATCAGCTCATCACTCTTATGACCTGCAACGGGCAGGCGCCGTTTGTGACGATGTTCATGTATCTGGACGAGGCCCCGGAGGGACAGACCAGGGATGACCTGGCCGCGATTATCCGCGAGGTCCTGGTGCAGAGGATGCAGGGCGTCAAAAACGAAAAGGGCGTATGGATCACGCCGGCATTTCCGAAGCTGATCTATGTGCTGGATGAGGACAATATCCACGAAGATTCCAAATACTGGGCGCTCACGGAACTCGCCGCCAAGTGCACTGCCAAGCGGATGGTTCCGGACTATATCTCCGCAAAGGTCCAGAAAAAGCTGAAAAAGGGCAGCGTATACACCTGCATGGGCTGCCGGTCCTTCCTGACGGTTGAGGAGACCCAGAAGAATCCCGATGGAAGCTACAAATTCTATGGGCGCTTTAACCAGGGCGTTGTAACAATCAACCTGGTGGATGTTGCGCTCTCTTCCGGAAAGGATATGGATGCCTTCTGGAAAATTCTGGATGAGCGTCTGGAGCTCTGCCACCGCGCCCTGCGCTGCCGCCATGAGCGCCTGAAAGGCACCGTGTCCGACGTCGCGCCGATCCTGTGGCAGTACGGCGCCCTGGCCCGCCTGAAAAAGGGTCAGCCTATCGATGAACTGCTGTACAACGGGTACTCGACAATTTCGCTCGGCTATGCCGGCCTCTATGAGATGTGCAAGTATATGACCGACAGGTCTCATACCGACCCGGAGGCAAAGGACTTTGCCCTGGCCGTCATGCAGAGGCTGAATGACAAATGCGCCGAATGGAGAGCGGCGGAGAATATCTCCTATTCCGTGTACGGGACCCCGTTGGAGTCCACCACCTACAAGTTTGCCAAATGCCTCCAGAAGCGTTTTGGCATTGTGCCGGGCGTGACAGACAAGAACTATATTACAAACAGCTATCATGTGCACGTGTCAGAAAAGATCGATGCGTTCAGCAAGCTGAAATTCGAGGCGGATTTCCAGAAGCTGTCGCCCGGCGGCGCCATCAGCTATATCGAAGTCCCGGATATGCAGGACAATATCCCGGCAGTGCTCTCTGTCATGAAATTTATCTATGAGAACATCATGTATGCCGAGCTGAATACAAAGAGCGACTACTGTGAAGTGTGCGGATACGACGGAGAGATTCAGATCGTAGAGAATGAGAGCGGCAAGCTCGTCTGGAGATGCCCGAACTGCGGAAACACCGATCAGGACAAGATGTCCGTCGCCAGACGTACCTGCGGCTACATCGGCACCCAGTTCTGGAACCAGGGAAGAACACAGGAGATCAAGGACAGGGTACTTCACTTGTAAACCGTATGAGCGAGCGCCCAAGTCTATAGCATAACGAACGAATGACAATTTTAAAAGAAAGAAAATGAAAAAGAGGGAGCCCGGTAAAAAGCGGGTTCCCTCTTGTTCTTAACGATCTTTTTTATGATTGGCCCTTTTTATGACTGAATATTCTCGCTGCCGCCTGCCCGCTGACCGCAGCTGCCAGAAAAGCCCAGAACAGGATCCGTGCCGGAAAGCAGAGCAGCATCAGGACAGAGACCGCCAGCGGCTTCTTCAGCTGCGCCCCCAGAGTGGAGGCTGTCACAATAGCCGCCGCAAAAGCCAGATGCGGTGCCGGATCGGCAAAGAGCAGCATGGATACGCCGTATCCCATGCATACGCAGGCGAAAATCAGCGGGAAGAAATGACCGCCCCGGAGACCGAAACGTATGCAGAAAGCTGTCAGTATCAGCTTCACGATGCATGCGCTCATAAGGAAAAGAGCGCCGTAGATGCCGGGTGTTTCGATCAGTTCCGCCATCTGCTCTTCTCCTGAGAATAGTACGATGGGGAAAACCAGTCCCACGGCAGCGATCAGGAGAGCGCAGAGCCCTTCCCGCACAACAGCCGGAAGGCGGTCTGCCGCAGCACCGGAGAGCGTTTCAGCCTTTTCGAAAAACAGGAAAAGCAGAAATCCGACCGGAATGTAGAGAAGCAGCAGGGCGTAGTCAGCCGTGCCGACCGTTACTTCAGAAAAAGCGGGAAAACCTGCCATGGCTTCTCCAAACAGCCCGGTCAGGAGATGCGCCGTCAGAAAGCCGGCGGCTGTTGACAGGCCGTAGAATACCAGCTTCCTGGTCCTCGGCAGAGATTGGGACATCTCTGTTCCTGCACCGGATTCTTCCACTGTCAGTATGCCGAAAAGAGGCATGTGGAAGAGCTGGCCGAGTGTCACGGCTTCTCCCAGTTCGGAGAACAGGTAGGCGTTCTGCCGGGCCCAGGTCACATTGTCGCCCACCCAATAGCACAGGCCGGCGATGATGCCTGTCAGGCCGGCTTCCGGGCCGACACTGCTGCCCAGAACCAGCGGCAGGAAGGCGCACAGAAGCAGGACCGGCATCGGATGGTAAGGATAATACTTCTCCCGTTTTACCTTATCCATGACGGTATCCA
>CADBNA010000102.1 GCA_902795835.1 uncultured Lachnospiraceae bacterium
CCCCGGGGCCGGCGCCCACCAGCCAGACTTTTCCCATATTTTCTCTGTCCATATCTTCTATCCTGTCCCCTTCAGATTCCGGAAAAAACCGGTCATCCCGCTTGTTGTATCTCTTCGTCTCCATAGATAGAGGCGTGTGTCATCCTTCTCGCAACAGCGCAGCTGCATACACAATCCGTTTTTTTTACTGTGCAGATGCAGGTTATCTCAGCCTTCTCTCAGCTGCACGGCCAGCTCACGGCCCAGTTTCTCCGCATCTCCGACTTCGCCGTTCAGGGTTCCGATCCTGCATGCCCCTGTCTCTTCCTCATAGTAGAGTGCCCGCAGCAGGATTTTCCCGTCCCGGATCTCTGCATGCGCGCAGACCGGCGACGTACAGCCGCCGTCCAGTTCGGCCACAAAAGCTCTCTCGCATGTGGCGGCAGCCTCTGCATCCGCATCCAGATATCCCTCCAGAAAGTCGTAAGACTGCCCGGTTTTTCCCTGGATGCCGATAATGCCCTGCCCGGCGGCGGGAATGATCTCATCCACCGTGAAATAGCGTGAAATCCGCTCCTCCAGGCCGAGCCTCTTTATGCCTGCAGCCGCCAGCACCAGGGCGCCGTACTGCCCCTCATCCAGCTTGCGGAGCCTCGTCTGCAGGTTGCCTCTCACCGGCTTCACCTCATTGTCCGGAAAGAGCTTCTGCAGCTGCAGACTCCTGCGCAGACTGGACGAGCCAATGGGAAGTCCCGGCTGCAGTTCTTTTACGCCTGCCGGCAAAACCAGCACATCCCGGGGATCTTCCCTCACGGAAAACCCGATCAGCGGCAGATCATCCGCGACTTCCATCGGCATATCCTTCAGGCTGTGCACCGTCAGATCCGCCCGGCCATCCCTGAGGGCCGCATCCAGCTCCTTGACGAAAAGCCCCTTGCCTCCGACCTTATCCAGGGTGCGGTCCAGGATCTTGTCCCCGGTAGTCTTCATAGTGACCAGTTCTACGTCAAGTTCCGGATGATGCTTCCGGATATGGTCGACAACCGTCATGCTCTGAATGACCGCCAGCCTGCTGTCCCGGCTGCCGACGCGAATGTGTGTGTCTGTCCTCAAAGAAGTGTACCTCCGATGCTGTTAATGTACCGCTTCATAGCATATCCGTATCTGAAGCGTTATCGTTCAGGAAAAATGACAGGTTCTGGCAGCTGCTCTGTGGACGTCCGGAAATTACCTGCAGTTGTGCCGGCGTACGGTTTCTGCCCTTTCCCGCTGAAGTTTCCTCACACAAATCCCCGCGCCGCCTCCAGCGTCCGCTCCAGATCTTCCCTGGTGTGCGCCGTGCACAGGAACATCGCCTCAAACTGCGAGGGAGCCAGATAGATCCCCGCCTCCAGCATGTGCCGGAAATACGCGTTAAACTTCTCCGTATCACTTGTCTGGGCTTCCGTGTAGTTTTCCACCTGCTGTCCCGTAAAGAACACACAGCCCAGTGATCCCAGATGATTCAGGCAATGCGGCACCTGCGCTTCCGTCAGGAGGGCATCCAGCTCTCCGAAGAACCAGTCGCCGCAGGCATTCAGGTCTTCATACAGACCGGCCGTATCCCGCAGAATATGCAGCTGCGCCAGGCCGGCAGCCATCGCCACCGGATTGCCGCTCAGCGTGCCTGCCTGATAGACCGGCCCGAGCGGTGCCACGACGGACATGATATCTTTCCTGCCCCCGTAGGCGCCCACGGGCATTCCGCCGCCTATGATCTTGCCGAATGTCGTCAGGTCGGGACGGATGCCGTACCAGCCCTGGGCACCGGCCGGCCCCAGGCGGAATCCGGTGATGACCTCGTCAAAGATCAGCAGGGAGCCATACTTGTCGCAGATGCTGCGCAGGCCTTCCAGAAAGCCCGGCTTTGGCAGCACCACGCCCATATTCGCGCCGACAGGCTCTACGATAATGGCCGCCACCTGCTCCCCGACAGCCTGCATCAGCTCTTCCACGCTGCCCAGGTCATTGTAGACAGCCGTCAGCGTATCCTGTGTGCAGCCGGCAGGCACGCCGGCGCTGCCGGGAATGCCCTGGGTCATCAGGCCGGAACCGGCCTTTACGAGCATGGCGTCACAGTGGCCGTGATAGCAGCCTTCGAACTTGATGATTTTGTCTCTTCCCGTATAGCCCCTGGCTGTGCGGATGGCGCTCATGACGGCTTCTGTGCCGGAATTTACCATGCGGACCATTTCGACGGACGGGACCATGTCACAGATCAGCTCCGCCATCTCCACTTCCCGTGCGGTCGCTGCGCCGAAGCTGAGGCCGTCGGCCGCTGCCTTCTGCACTTCCTCCAGCACGGCCGGATGGGCATGTCCCAGGATCATCGGTCCCCAGGAACCGATAAAATCAATATACTCCCGGCCTTCCTCATCCCAGATCCGGTCACCGGCGGCCTTCCGGATAAAACGTGGCGTCATGCCCACCGATCCGAAGGCCCGCACCGGACTGTTCACGCCGCCCGGAATATGCTTTTTTGCCTGCTCAAACAACGTTTTTGAATCTGCCATTACCCGATCCTGCCTTCCTCCATCATCTTCGCCAGTTCCTTGGCATAATAGGTGATATAGATATCCACGCCTGCGCGGTAGGCGGAAACGGCCATCTCGCTGACGATTCTCTCCTCATCAATCCAGCCCTTCTGCGCGGCAGCCTTTACCATGGCATACTCCCCGCTGACGCTGTAAGCCGCCACGGGCAGATCCACGACATCGCGCACCTCGCGCACCAGATCCAGATAGGACATCGCAGGCTTCACCATAATAATATCAGCGCCTTCTTCCACATCCAGCAGAGCCTCGCGGATCGCCTCCCGGCGGTTGTGCGGGTCCATCTGGTAGCTCTTGCGGTCACCGAAGGACGGAGCCGATCCGGCCGCCTCGCGGAACGGGCCGTAGAAAGCGGAAGCATATTTTACGGCATAGGACATGATCGGAGACGTCACATGGCCGTGTGCATCCAGCATCTCCCGCATGGCGCGGATCCGGCCGTCCATCATATCCGAAGGGGCCACCATGTCCGCGCCGGCCTCTACATGGGAAAGAGCCGTCTTTGCCAGCAGCTCCAGCGTTTTGTCATTGTCCACATAATGACCGCACAGCACGCCGCAGTGGCCGTGGGAAGTATACTCACACATACAGACATCCGTCACCAGATACAGGTCCGGAAAATTCTGCCTGGCCCGCCGCAGGGCGCGCTGCACAATGCCGTCATCCGCATAGGCCTGGCTGCCCACTTCATCCTTTACGGCGGGAATGCC
>CADBNA010000103.1 GCA_902795835.1 uncultured Lachnospiraceae bacterium
GGCGCCATCATCTTGCAGGGTCCGCACCAGTCTGCATACATATCCACGACAACCAGTCCGCCGGCCTGCAGCACCTCCGCGTCAAAAGAGCCACTGTTAACTGCTTTTACCATGCCATTTTCTCCTTACATTATGCGGCAATACACCTTGTGAAACTCCAGGCAGGGCGCAGATGAGATTCCTTCCGGCTGTCAGCGGCCTGCCAATTAGAATAATAACACAACTTATCCGGCCTGTGAAGACCGCCCTTCCGGCATCACGGCAGAGAGTTTGCAGATCGGATGCCCCAGGGCAGAGAATTTTTCTTCATATTCCGTCAGAATATTGCCTTCATACAGCACCGGGTCATGATGCAGATCCCGGGTCACGCCTGTCAGATGCCAGCCGCAGGCCTCCATTTCCCTGAGGGAAAAATCGAACAGCATGCTGTTGTCTGTCTTAAAGTCAAGCCCGCCCCCGCTCTGCAGGATCTGCTCATATTTGTGCAGGAAATTTGCCGAAGTCAGTCTCTTGCCGCCATGCTTCGATTTCGGCCAGGGATCCGAGAAATTCAGCCAGACATGCGCGACCTCACCCGGGGCAAAGATATCCGGCAGGAAGCGGGCATCCAGACGGATAAACCGGAAATTATCCGTCTCCGGGCATTCTGCCGCCCTCTCTTCCGCCTTGTCCAGGGCTTTCACCAGAACACTGCTGTACATCTCAATGCCGACAAAGCTGATCTCCGGGAAGCGCGATGCCATATCCATCAGGAAGCGGCCCTTTCCCATTCCGACCTCAATGTGGATCGGGTGGTCATTCCCGAACACATCCCTCCAGCGGCCCCTGGCCTTCTCCGGCTCCCGCACGCAGAAGCGGCTCTCGGCTATTCTCTCTCTTGAACCCGGTATGTTGCGCAGGCGCATGATTTCCTGTTCCTCTCATTTTAATGTTTATGATTACAACGTCAAAAATAGATTACGGATTGCGAATGTTCTTAGCAGATGACGTGAATGCTTAGAAGTTCTTTGCGAGGAAGTCGTTTGAATGTTCATGCAATTTCCCGACCATATACCATTTTTGTAACTGTCGTCCGTAAAAACACCTCTCCGGTCAGCCTTGTAATAATACTATAAACAGCCCGAAAAAAAAAGAGCCCCCCTTGACTTTTACCGCAAAAAGTCGCTTAATAAAATTCAGTTATCCCGGAGGAAAAACTATGGATCCGATCATTGACAAAATCAACGATATCGAGCAGGCAGCTTCGCGTATCCTGGACGATGCGGCCAGGGCAAACCGGGAGCTGGATGCCGCTCATGAAGTGCGTCTTAAGGCCGCCGATCTGGAGATCGAGGAAGATACAGAGCGGCAGCTGAGTGAACTGCAGCAGGCTCTGCAGAAAAAACTCGACGACGAGGAAAAGACTCTGTCAGCTGACGCCGGGGCGGCCCTGCAGCAGCTGGAGTCCTATTACCGTGAAAACCGTCAGGCACTCGCAGATTCTATCTATAATTCTATAATAAGGAAGTGATCGATTGCTGGATAATATGAAGGGACTGATGGCGTACAGCGGTCTGGCGACCAAAGTGCGGGCCATGCAGGGGCATCTTCTGACGCAGGAGGATTTCCTTACGATCGTCCGGCTGCCGGATATCCCGGCCGTGGCCGCGTGGCTGCGGGGACAGCCTTCTTATGAGCCGATGCTCAGAGAGCTGAACACCGCCGCTGTCCACAGAGAGGAACTGGAGCCGCATCTTCGCGAAAGCGTCTACTATGACTTCGCAAAAATCTACCGTTTTGCAGATGCCTATCAGCGGCAGTTTCTGGGCCTGTATCTGATGCGCTACGAGACGTCATTCCTGAAAGAATGTCTGAAATATGTCCTGGGTCTGCGGGATGCGCGGCCGGATCCGGACCGTCTGGAAAGACATCTCTCCCGCTCGTCGAGACTGCCTTTCCGGGAGCTGTCCGGGGCATCTTCCCTGCAGGAGCTGATCGGCCTTCTGGAGAAAACGCCGTATCACGCGCCGCTCTCCGCCGCCGTCACCGCCGAATCCCCCTCCCTGTTTGACTGTGAGATGGCGCTGGATCTCTGTCATTTCGGCACCGTCTGGAGAGAGCGGCGGAATGTGGTCAGCCGGGCCGAGCTGCCGAAGCTCACCGAATTCTGCGGGGCCAAATTTGACATGCTGAATCTCTTGTGGATCCGGCGCTGCAAAAAATACTATCAGATGACCCCGGCCGAAATATATGCCCTGCTGATCCCGGTGGATTACCGCCTGCGCCAGGCCGATCTGACCGCGCTGGTGGAATCCGGTTCCGTAGAAGAGACTGACCGTCTCATCGAAAAGACATGGTACGGCCGGCATTTTTCCGGGCTGTCCGGCGATACGCTGGAGACCGATTATAACCGCATCCTGAAAGAGATCCTGACGCATGAAGCCCTCAGGAGTCCCTATTCCATATCCGCCATTTACTCTTATCTCTACCAGAAAGAGCATGAGGTGTACCGCCTGATCATCGCTCTGGAATGCGTGCGGTACCAGGTGCCGCCGGAAGAGGCAGTTCTGCATCTGTCCACCCGCTGAACAGATATAAAGGAGGCTTGAAGCTGTGATCCTGAAAATGAAATTTCTGAGCATTACGGGACCGCGCGATGATATCGACCGCGTGGTCGAACAGTATCTCTCCCGCTATGAGATCCATCTGGAAAATGCTCTTGAAGAATTAAAAACCGTTCAGACGCTCACGCCCTTCATGGAGATCAACCCGTACAGGGAGACCCTGCAGAAGGCAGAAGCGCTCGCGGCGCTTCTGCCGGAGGGCAGTTCTCCGTCCGGTCATCTGCCGTCTGCGGAAGATGCCGCAAAGCTGATCGACAGCCTGCAGGAGCCTGTCAGTGAATACAGGAGCAGGCGGCAGGAGCTTCTGGATCAGAGGGAAGCTGCCGCCGCGCTGGCAGATGCGATCGCGCCTTTCCGAAGCCTGCCCGTCCGCTTCCCGGAAATTGCCGCCTACCGCTTCATGCACTACCGGTTCGGGCGCATCTCAAAAGAATTTTTTGAGAAATTTGAAAACTATATCTTTGAGAATTCCGACTCTGTTTTCTACCAGTGTTATGAAGATCCTTCTTATGTGTGGGGCATCTATTTCACTCCCCGCAAGTCTCACCAGAAAACAGACGCCATGTACCAGGCCCTGCATTTTGAGCAGATTTTCCTTCCGGAAAACTATGAGGGAACACCGCAGGAAGAGTATGCGGAACTGCAGGAGAAAATAGCCGGCCTTGACAGAGAGCTGGCTGCTCTGGATGACCGGATGCGCCGCCGGCTGCAGAACAATGCGCCCGCGATTCTGGATGCGGCAGAACGTCTCCGCAGCTGCCAGGCGCACTTTGATGTGCGCAAGCTCGCAGCATGTACCCGGTCGGACTCCCGGATTTTCTACATCCTCTGCGGCTGGATGAGGGAATCGGACGCAAAGGCATTTCAGGAAGAGATCCGCAATGAGCCAGACATTTTCTGCATGATTGAGGACGATGACACCAATATTGACACCGTTCCGCCCACGATCCTGAAAAACCCGAAAATCTTCCGTCCCTTTGAGCTGTTTATCCGGATGTACGGCCTTCCGGACTATGATGAGTTCGACCCGACCGTTTACCTGTCCCTGACCTACGCTTTCATTTTCGGCATCATGTTCGGTGACGTCGGGCAGGGACTCTGTCTCGTCATCGGAGGCCTGCTTCTGTACCGTCTGAAGCACATCGCGCTTGCCGGCATTGTGGGAATATCCGGGATCTGCTCCGTGATTTTCGGCCTCGTGTACAACAGCTTTTTCGGATTTGAGGATTTCTTCCCGTACAAAGCGCTTCTGCACGCGCGGGAAGATATGGTCACGCTCCCGGTGCTGGGCAGCATCAACACGGTTTTTGTCCTGACGATCGGCCTGGGTATGATCATGATCCTGATCAATATGGCGCTCTCCGTCATCAATGCCGTGCGCAGGCGGGATGCGGAGAACATCTGGTTTGGCCAGAATGCCCTGGCGGGCATCATCTTTTACGGCAGCATCGCCGCCATGGCCGTGCTGGCCGCAACCGGTCACAGCCGCATTCCGGTGGTCTTTCACGTCCTTCCGGTTCTCGCTGCCGTCGGAATCATCACTGTGTTCCTGCGGGAGATGCTGGGCCGGATTGCACGGAAGAAAACCGCCATTGAGGGCAGCAAACCCATGTACTTTGTACAGTCATTTTTTGAGACGTTTGAATCGCTGCTCAGTTACCTGTCGAATACGCTCTCATATGTGCGGATCGGCGCCTACGCCGTCAGTCACGTAGCCATGATGGAGGTCGTGATGATGCTGGCCGGCGCTGCAAAAGGCGCCGCGCCGAATATTCCGGTCCTGGTCATCGGCAACCTGTTTGTCATGATCATGGAGGGACTGATGGTGGGCATCCAGGTGCTGCGTCTTGAATACTATGAAATGTTCAGCCGGTTCTACAGCGGTACCGGAAAAGAATTCAGGCCTTTTATCCGGCGGACAGACCCGTAAGAGACCGTCCCCGGGCCTGACTGACTGCAAAAATCATACCGTTTAAAACAAGGAGGAAACGAAACCATGACTACCCTGATCCAGATCCTGACCGCCGCCGCTCTTATCCTGACGATTGTCATTCCCTTTATCGCCTGGTATTGCGGCGAGCACACGAAGCAGCGTTATAAAAAGGCTCTTGCCGTCAACTGCCTCTCCTTCTTCGGCATTCTCCTGATTGCCGCCATTGTGACCCTCGCGGGCGCTGCCCCGGCCCATGCCGATGCCGCTTCGGTCAGCACGGGTGCCGGCATGGGCTATATCGCCGCCGCCCTGTCGATCGGCATGTCCGGCATCGGTTCCGGCATCGGCGTCGCCAGTTCATCCAGCGCGGCACTCGGCGCCCTCAGTGAAGACGGATCCATCTTCGGAAAATCCCTGATTTTCGTCGCCATGGCAGAGGGAATTGCGCTGTACGGCCTGATCATTTCCTTCATGATCGTCGGTCAGCTCGGATGAGGCCCTGACCGCTATGAAGATGTATCTCATCAGTGACAATGTGGATACCCTCACAGGCATGCGCCTGGCAGGTGTCGAGGGCGTTATCGTGCATGAGAAGCCGGAACTGAAGCAGGCGCTTGAAAAGGCGGTTGCCGATCCGGAGGTCGGCGTGATCCTGCTGACGGAAAAATTCGGCAGAGAATTTCCCGGGATCATCGATGATGTGCGGCTGCGCTGCCGCACCCCTCTCCTGATTGAAATCCCCGACCGGCACGGAACCGGCCGCAGGGCTGATTTTATCACATCCTACGTTAACGAGGCCATTGGCCTGAAGCTGTAAAAGAAAGGCATTATCTGTGACTACAGAGGAAAAACTGTCCGTGTTTTACATGAATTGCCTGACATCCGCGACGGAGGAGGCCGGCCATCTGACGGCAGACCACAAAGCCGCTCTGGAAGCGCTGTATCAGGAACACGTCCGCCAGAAAAAGACGCAGAGCGCTGCAGAGCTTGCCGTACGCCGGGAACAGCTGCACAGAGACAGCAACCGCGCGCTCTCGGAAGCGCAGCTGAAGAACCGCCGCGCGCTCTCTGCCCGCTCGCAGGAGCTCAAAGACGAGCTCTTTGCGGATGTTGAGAAGCGGCTGAAGGAATTCAAACAGACACCGGCCTATACCGATTATATCTGCAAAAAAATTGACCAGGCCCTTCATCTGGTCCGGGATCCGGAAACGGATATCCGGGTCTATATGGACGCGTCCGACGCGGGCATCATGGATGAGGTTTCTTCGCGCTGCCACGTCCCGATCCTGGAATCAGAGGACCCCATCATCGGCGGCATGCGCGCCGTCATTCCCTCCAGGAAGCTGGTGTTTGATTTTGCCTTCAGCGAACTGCTGAATGAAGAAAAAGAGGCCTTTTCATTCAAAGGAGGGCAGGTGTATGGCTGAAGAAAGAAGCGGCATCATAACCGAAATCAACGGTCCGGTCATCTTCCTGAAGGACGCTCCCGATTTCCGCATGGGTGAAATGGTGTATGTGGGCAAAGACCGGCTGGTCGGGGAAGTGATCGGCCTGAACAGGGGCCTTACAACCATACAGGTATACGAAGAGACCTCCGGGCTGCGGCCCGGCAGCCGTGTCATCGGGACGGGCGACGCCATTTCCGTTCTTCTGGGCCCGGGCATCCTGAACAATATCTACGACGGCGTGCAGCGCCCGCTGTCCGTCATAGCGGAACAGTCCGGCACGTATATCGGCCGCGGGGTGTCGGCGTCTGCCCTCGATATGGAAAAAACCTGGCATGTTCACGTTGCCGTGCAGGAAGGCCGGACAGTCGGCGGAGGCACCGTCATCGCAGAGGTGCAGGAGACGCCGAGCATCGTGCACCGCTCCATGGTCCCGCCCTCCATCGACACAGCAGAGGTAACCTGGGCCGCTCCGGACGGAGAGTATACCGTCACGGACCCGATTGCCCGCATCCGCTGCACGGACGGAAGAGAAGAAACCCTGACGCTCTGCCAGCGCTGGCCCATCCGCAGGGCCCGGCCGACAGCACGTCACTATGCTTCCTCCGAGCCCCTGGTCACCGGCCAGCGGATCCTGGATACCATGTTTCCCATTGCAAAAGGAGGAACGGCAGCCATTCCCGGCGGATTCGGAACCGGCAAGACCATGCTGCAGCACGCAGTCGCAAAATGGTCGGATGCGGATATCATTATCTATGTCGGCTGCGGAGAGCGGGGAAATGAGATGACACAGGTGCTGGAAGAGTTTTCCGAGCTGACGGATCCCCGCACGGGCAATCCTCTGATGGACCGCACGGTTCTGATCGCCAACACTTCCAATATGCCCGTGGCCGCACGTGAGGCTTCTATCTATACCGGGCTGACGCTGGCGGAATATTACCGCGATATGGGCTATGATGTGGCCATCATGGCCGATTCCACATCCCGGTGGGCGGAGGCTCTCCGGGAGCTCTCCGGCCGCCTGGAGGAGATGCCGGCTGAGGAAGGCTATCCCGCATACCTGGCCTCCCGCCTGTCTGCTTTCTATGAGCGGGCCGGCATGATGCAGAATCTGAACGGAACCGAGGGGAGCGTTTCCATCATCGGGGCCGTCTCGCCGCAGGGCGGTGATTTTTCGGAGCCTGTCACCATGAACACCAAGCGGTATGTGCGCTGCTTCTGGGGGCTGGACAAGTCGCTGGCATATGCCCGGCATTTCCCGGCCATTCAGTGGCTGGACAGCTACAGTGAATATGTCGGAGACCTCTCGGCATGGTATGCGGCAAATGCAGACAAGAAATTCATCAGCGACCGCATGCAGTTTGTTGCCCTGCTGAACCAGGAGCACTCGCTGATGGAAATCGTCAAGCTGATCGGATCGGATGTTCTCCCGGATGACCAGAAACTCACGCTGGAGATCGCAAGGGTCATCAGGCTGGGCTTTCTGCAGCAGAATGCCTTCCACCCGGAGGACGCATGCGTCCCCATCCAGAAGCAGTTCCTGATGATGGAGACGATCCTCTATCTCTATGAAAAGGCAAAAGCCCTGATCACGATGGGGCATCCCATGTCGGTGCTCAAAGAGAGCAATATTTTTGACAGGGTCATTGCCATCAAGTATGATGTGCCGAATGGCAAACCGGAGCTGTTCGACGATTACCGCGCCGCCATTGACAGCTTTTACAGCGAAGTGCTCGAGAAAAACGGATAACAGGAGCAGGCATATGGCTATAGAATATCTGGGGCTGAGTGAAATCAACGGCCCTCTGGTCGTACTGGAGGGTGTAAGAAACGCGGCCTATGACGAAATTGTAGAGTTCCACATCAGAGAGGGCGGCGAAATAAAGCTGGGCCGCATCATTACCTCCTGGGAAGACAAGGTTCTGATCCAGGTCTTTGAGGGCACGGAAGGCCTTTCGCTGGAAAATGCCCGCGTCCGCCTGACCGGACACCCGATGGAGGTGGCTCTCTCCGAAGAAATGCTCGGACGCACCTTTGACGGAATCGGTAAACCGATCGACGGCCTGGGGCCGATTACATCCTCACTGCGCAGAGACGTCAACGGCCTGCCCATGAATCCCGTCAGAAGGCAGTACCCCCGGAACTACATCCGGACAGGCATTTCATCCATCGACGGACTTGTCACGCTCATCCGCGGGCAGAAGCTGCCTGTATTCTCCGGCAACGGCATGCCGCACGACAGGCTGGCCGCCCAGATCGTTCAGCAGGCCTCTCTGGGGGAGGATTCGGATGAAAAGTTTGCCATCGTATTTGCCGCCATGGGTGTCAAGTACGATGTGGCGGAGTTTTTCCGGAGAACCTTTGAGGAGAGCGGCGTGTCCGATCACGTCGTCATGTTCCTGAACCTGGCAAACGATCCTGTCGTGGAACGGCTGATCACACCAAAGATCGCACTCACCACGGCGGAATACCTGGCCTTTGAGAAGAACATGCATATTCTGGTGATTCTCACGGACATCACCTCGTTCTGCGAGGCCATGCGCGAAGTCTCTTCCTCCAAAGGAGAGATCCCCTCCAGAAAGGGGTATCCCGGCTATCTGTACAGCGAGCTGGCCGCTCTGTATGAGCGCGCGGGCATTGTAAGCGGAACGGAAGGCTCCGTGACGCAGATTCCTATCCTGACCATGCCCAATGATGATATCACCCACCCGATCCCGGATCTGACCGGCTACATCACGGAAGGCCAGATCGTGCTGGACCGGAATCTTCACGGACAGGGGATCTATCCCCCCATCTCCGTGCTGCCCTCCCTGTCCCGTCTGATGAAGGACGGCATCGGAGAAGGCTACACCCGGGCAGACCACCAAGATCTGGCCAACCAGCTGTTTTCCTGTTATGCAAAGGTCGGAGATGCCCGCGCGCTGGCATCCGTCATCGGAGAAGATGAACTGTCCGCCCTGGACAAACAATACCTGGTCTTCGGCCGCGAATTTGAAAAACGCTTTATCAGCCAGAGTCCGGAAGAAAACAGGACGATCACGCAGACGCTGGATATCGGATGGGATCTGCTGGGACTGCTGCCCCGGGAAGAGCTCGACCGCGTGGACACAAAGCTGCTGGATCAGTGGTACCATGCCGCATCCTCCGGCAAGGATGCCGATTCACAGTCTTGATTGCCGCTGACTGCAGAAAGGACTGCATATGGATCCCACAACATTTCCCACAAAGGGCAATCTGATACTCGCGAGAAACTCTCTGGTTCTGGGACGGATGGGCTATGACCTCATGGACCGGAAGCGCAACATCCTG
This sequence comes from uncultured Lachnospiraceae bacterium, assembly GCA_902795835.1. The sequence goes on from CADBNA010000103.1 coordinate 9,291, forward strand.
ATCCGCGAAATCACGGAGCTGATCCAGAAAGCGCAGGATGTACAGTCGCAGATTGATGAAACCTTCCGTACCGCTTATGCGGCCCTTCAGAAGGCCAATATAGAGAACGGCATCAACCGCGTCAAAATGATTGCGGAAACGGTCCCTGTCGATGAGAGCATCCGGGTCAAATTCCGAAGTGTCATGGGCGTGGATATCCCCCTGGTCGAATCTTCCGGCACAGATCTGAAGCCTACCTTTGCCTTCTATACGGTCCATGAATCTCTCGAAGAGGCCCGGATCGCTTTTTCCCGTGTAAAGGAGCTGACCCTGCAGCTCTCGATGATCGAAAACGCCGCCTATCGTCTGGCGATGAACATCAAGAAGACCCAGAAACGGGCCAATGCGCTGCAGAATATCACCATCCCCCACTATGAGCAGCTTGTCCGGAATATCAGCGACGCGCTGGAGGAAAAAGAGAGGGAAGAGTTTACCCGCCTGAAAGTCATAAAAAGAGGTCTCCGCCGGTGAGACCTCTTTTTTTACAGATTTGTTACATAATTTTTATTATCGTCTGACTATTTAGGGATTCCTTCACACAATTTCGGGGACATCTTTTCTGTTTTTTTACTTCCGGATTGTCAAGTGTTTTTTATGATTTTCTGACCGGAACTCTACTTTTGGATGTTTCTCACAAAACGTCCGTTCGCTGTGTTTTCTTATGTAACTGCGTTATTTCACCCTGTTTTTTGTTGATAATGTGGATAGCATGGTGGATAACTCCATAAACAGCCATTTTGCAAGGGTTTGCAATTGTGGATAACTCTGAGCCGGAAAACAGGCCGGGCGGAGCCTCATCCCGGTTCCGTCCGGCCTGTTTGTGCACTTTTATGATCCCCGAATTTTTCATACAATTCAGGCAGTTTTTTTGCCGCTGAAAGATTCAGAATTCAGGAGCGGTATGCATCGGCCAGCGCACGGAAGGCCGGAAGGCTCCTTCTGATCTGTTCCTCCGATACACAATAGGAGATTCTTACATAGCCCGGCATGCCAAAGCTGTCAGACGGAACCAGCAGGAGTTCCTGTTCTTTTGCCTTTTCGCAGAAAGCGCCCGCATCCTCCTCCATCGCCTTTACAAACAGATAGAACGCGCCGTCCGGATACACGCAGGTATATCCGTATTCCGTCAGCGCTCCGTACAGAAGGTCCCTGTTTTTCCGGTACGCCTCAAGATCCGAGACCTGCCCGACACACCTCTCGATCACATGCTGCAGCAGGCTGGGCGCGCACACATAGCCCAGCGCACGGCCGGCGCCGCAGACGCCTGCGTACAGATCCCCGGCTTCGGCCGCCTCATCCGGGACCAGAATATACCCGATCCTCTCTCCGGGAAGCGACAGCGATTTGCTGAAGGAATAGCAGACAACCGTATCGTCATAATATTTCGTCAGGTACGGCACCTCCAGAGAGCTGTCAAAGACAAGCTCCCGGTACGGCTCGTCCGCGATCAGATAGATCACCGTCCCGTACTCCTTCTCTTTCTCCCGCAGAAGCTCCGCCAGCTGTGCGATGCACGCCGCCTTATAGACCACGCCGGAGGGGTTGTTGGGGGAATTCAGGATGATGGCCTTTGTCTTCGGTCCGATTGCCTTCCGGAAGGCATCCAGGTCCAGCTGCAGCGTGTCCGGATTGCAGGGCACAGGAGTAAAGACAGCGCCTGCCGACTCGGCAAAGACACGGTATTCCGGGAAAAACGGCGCGGGGGTGAGCACCTCTTCGCCCGGGCATATGACAGCACCCAGGGTAATGCGCAGGGAGGCAGCCGCCCCGCAGGTCATATATAGGTTGTCCGCCCGGAAGGACGTCTCGAAACGACGGTTAAGGTCATCCGCGATTGCCTTGCGGGTGCCGGCATCGCCCTGTGCGGATGTATATCCGTGCAGATAGATATCCGGCTTTTCCGCCAGAAGGTCCCGGATTGCTTCGTTGACGCAGGCAGGGGCGGGAACGCTGGGGTTGCCCAGACTGAAATCGAACACATTCTCCGCGCCGATCTCGGCCTTTCTCTTGTTTCCGTATTCAAAGATATCACGGATTACGGATCTGGTTTTTCCCAGCGACATCATTTTCTCATTGAGCATAGTGCGGTTCTCCTTTATTGATTGGCAGGCACCCGGATCTCCCGTCCGAGCGCCACGGAATACAGGTACATCTCCTTTACGGGAACGCCGGTGATGGTTTCCAGCGCCCTTCTGTACAGGGCAAGCTGCGGCGCATATTTATCCCTGAGCTCGTGTCCGTCGGAAGAAAAGACCCGGTCCGTCTTGTAATCTACCAGAATGTACCCGTCCAGTTCTTCAAACCAGGCATCGATCACACCCTGAACAAGGATATTTTCCCCCTCCGGCCAGTTCTTGTCAATCTCTTTTGCCGGGATATCCAGCACAAAAGGCCGCTCCCGCCAGAGCTTCCCTCTCAGGGCCGCATCCCGCATCCTGCCGCCGATGCCCGAGTGAAGAAAAGCCGCAATATCGGCCGGATCGACAGCCGCCATCTCATCCGCCTTCAGCTGGCCCCTCTCAGCCATTCCGGAAAGCTGCGAGCGGATCGCCTCCTGTTCTTCCCGCATCCGAAGGTCTTTCACTTCCGCGCCTGATTCGGAAGGCCCCTCTTCCGCGCCGGATCCCAGGGCTGCATAGTCCAGCAGCTCCAGCACATGATGATAGATGGTTCCCCGGGCAGCTCCGGAGGGCGCCCCGCCTGCGGACGTCCTCATGAATTCGGGAATGTAGGGGATGATCTCTTCCTCCGGATACAGTCTCTCGCCGCTCTCCTCCTGCATCGCTTCAATAGAAGCCTTCTTGATCTCCGTCACGGTCATTTTGGCCGGCAGATTCGCCGCCGCTTCAAAAGGATACCGGAACTGTTCTTTCTTTTCCAGGAATTCTATGATTCCGGCCTGTTCTTCTGCGCACGCGGCAGCAGACTGCAGCAGCTCTTTCCGGAGTGCTGCCAGGCGGTCAGCCGCCTTCCTGTCCGGAGCCGTTTCTTCCCGGTCCGCGGCGTCCGGACTGACAAGCCGTACCTGAACCGTCTTCATAAACGGGCCTGCCTGCAGAATCCAGTCCAGCGGGCAGCGCGCGCCGGAAAGATGGTGATATCCGGAGGCTTCCGAGGATAGCGGAATCTGATCCGCATTCTTGATGGTTCCGGTCAGGATCAGCTTTTCCCTGGCGCGGGTCATGGCCACATACAGGATCCGCAGCTCCTCGCTGAGCATGTCGCGGGCACAGGCCGAGCGGATCGCCTGCCGGACCAGGGACGGACGCCGGACCCGCAGCTCCCGGTCCACGGCATACAGCCCTGTACCCAGAAGATGATGGAGAAGGACCGGGCTCTTCTGGTCCTGCGTGTTGAACTGTTTTCCCAGTCCGGATACTATGACCACCGGGTATTCCAGTCCCTTGCTCTTGTGTATGGTAGTCACCCGGACAATGTCTTCCGCCTCCGAGAACAGGCTGACTTCTCCGTCATCGACCGAGTAATTCTGCATTCTCTCTATATATCGTATGAAATTAAACAGGCCGGTATCGCCGGTTTTCTCAAAGGCCGCCGCCTTCTCCACCAGCATCCGCAGATTTGCCTGCCTCTGCGCCCCTCCGGGCATGGATGAGGCATATTCCCCGTATCCGGTATCCTCCAGGATCTTCCGGATCAGTTCGTGCACAGCCATCACCGGGGCTTCTTCTCTCCAGTTCTCCAGCATCCGGCAGAAACGATTCAGTTTTTTCTGTTCGCCTGCCATGCTGCAGACGGCATCATACAGGGACAGATCCGGACAGGCGATCCGGAGCTGTGCCAGTTCCGCGTCAGTGCAGCCAACCATGGGAGACCGCAGAACGGCGGCCAGGGGGATGTCCCATCTGGGGTTGTCGGTAATCCGCAGGCAATGCAGGACCGTAACCACCTCGGGGACGGAAAAATATCCTTCCCTGGACTGGGTGTAGGCCGGAATTCCCTCCTCCTTCAGTACCTGCACAAATATGTCGGCCCAGCCGGCCGCAGACCGCAGGAGGACGACACAGTCCCGGTACTGCAGCGGCCGCATGCAGCCGCTGTCTCTGTCGCAGACCTGCATGGTTTTCATCAGTTCCCGCAGGCGCGCGGCTGCCGCCCGGGCCTCAGCCCTCACCCTCTGCTCCTTCTGGCGGAGGCCTGCGCTGCTGTCATCCGCAGGCAGCGTCTCCACAAGGATCAGCTCCGTATCATCCTGTCCGGGACTGTCCGGCTCCGGATACGACGCACCGGGATAGAGGGCTGCGTCATCATCATATACGATCCCTCCCAGCTTCTCCTGCATCAGCTGCCGGAAAAGCAGATTGACCGCATCCAGCACCTGCACGCGGCTGCGGAAATTCCGGCTGAGATCGATGCGCAGGCCGGCCCTTTCCGTATCTGAACTGTGTTCCGGATCATGCATATAGCTGTGGGCTTTTTCCAGAAACAGCTCCGGTCTGGCATTCCGGAACCCGTAGATGGACTGCTTAATGTCTCCCACCATGAACCGGTTGTGTTTTCCGCAGCCGGCGCCGGAGACAGCATCCAGGAGGGCCTCCTGAATGTAATTGCTGTCCTGGTATTCGTCTGTCATGATTTCATCAAACTGCAGCGACATCTCCCGCGCCGCCTGGCTGGGCCTGAAGCTTCCGTCCTCTCCTCTCTCCAGCAGGATCTCCAGTGCGAAATGCTCCAGATCCGAGTAGTCGCATATATTTTTCCTGCGTTTCGCCTTTGCGCAGGCCGCACGGTATTCTTTAACCAGGCGGACCATTTCCTCCGCATACAGCCGCAGAGAGCCGAGTTCGTCCAGAATCTCCTCTTCTGTCAGGACGAAAAAACTGTTCCGCAGGTCCGTCAGAAGTTTCCGAAAGCTTTCCCGTCCCTCTCTGGCCTGCCGGCGGATCCCGGGGTCCTCATCCTCTCCGGGTTTCGCGCCTGAAAGTCTCGCAAA
>CADBNA010000104.1 GCA_902795835.1 uncultured Lachnospiraceae bacterium
AAAGATCTTTTCAACCCTGAGTTATAAAAAAGCCATTGTCAACAGCCTGAAAATCACGGTTATTTCCAGTCTGGCCGGCATCATCGTCGCCTTTCTGGGCGCACGGGCGGCCTATGACTCTCATGGACTGTTCAAGCGGTTCTACATGACCATTCTGAATATTACGTCCAATTTTGCCGGCGTCCCGCTGGCTTTTGCCTATATGATTATCCTGGGCAACGCAGGCGTGCTGAAGCTGATTGCCAACCAGTACGGGATCGGATTCCTGCAGAACTTTGATCTGTACACAAGCAATGGCCTGACAATCATGTATATTTACTTTCAGATACCCCTCTCGACCTTGCTGCTTATCCCGGCTTTCAACGGAATCCGCCGTGAATGGGACGAGGCAAATATGCTGCTGGGCGGCACAAATGCCCACTTCTGGACGCATGTGGGCATCCCGGTGCTGATCCCGAGTCTTTTCTCAACGCTGAGCGTTCTCTTTGCCAACGCCCTGTGTGCATATGCGACCGCCTACGCATTGCTGATGAACAATTTCTCACTGCTTCCGATTAATATTTCCGCCTCGTTCGTGGGCGATATCAAGACAAAGCCCAAGCTGGGCGCGGCTCTCTCTGTCGTCATGATGCTGATCCTGTGCATTGTGATTCTGCTGAACAACTATATTACAAGAAAGACCACAAAATGGGAGGGCAGGTGATTTTCCATGAGAAAAAAGTCAAAAAAGTCCGCCATTATTGTGATGGCTCTCGTGATTATCTGGCTCCTGCTTCCTCTCCTGGCGACAATTGTCTATTCGCTGTTTAAGGACTGGACCGGCATTATCCCCAGAGGCTTCACGCTGGAAAACTATACAAAGATTTTTACGGACGCCGGTTTCCTGACTTCCATGTATCAGACCGTTATCATCTGTATCATCCCGATTGTGATCACGGTCGTGATCATGCTTTTTGCCTTATTTGCGGTTACCGTATATTTTCCGGGGCTGGAAAAATATATCCAGATCCTCTGCATGATCCCGTACACGATCCAGGGCGTCATTCTGTCCGTATCCATCCTGGCGCTGTACGCCAGATCGGGATCCGTATTCGGTAACCGGATGGTGATGCTGATCGGCGCATACTGTATCATCATTCTGCCGCATATCTATAACGGCATACGAAACGGCATGCGGGCCATCAACATGAAAATGCTGCTGGAAGCTGCCGAAATGCTGGGAGAGAGCAAACTGAAGGCTTTCTTTAAGATCATTGTGCCGAATATCCTTTCCGGCATTACCGTATCCAGCCTGCTGGCAGTGAGCCTGCTTTTCGGAGATTACGTAATCATCAGGAACCTCTCAAGCACAAACGTCAACAACATGCAGAAATTCCTCTATCAGGCAATGAAAAGATCCAGCACAGAGGCCTCTGCCGTGTTTGTGGTCATCATGCTGATTACTTTTATAATCACTGCGGTTGTTCTTACGATTCAGAGCAGAAGCGCATCTGAGAAATTAAGGGAGACGCGATAATAAAATGGCATACATATCATTTGAAAATCTAAATAAGCAATTCGGTGCGAACCATGTTCTGAAAGATATCAACCTCGAAGTGGAAAAGGGACAGCTTGTCACGCTTCTGGGCCCTTCAGGATGCGGAAAATCCACGCTGCTGCGCTGCCTGGCCGGGCTGGAGCAGGTGACCGGAGGGCGCATCTTTCTGGACGGCCAGGATATCACAAATGTAGCACCGAGACACCGGGGCATCGGAATGGTTTTCCAGGCCTATTCCCTTTTTCCGAATCTGACCGTCCGCGATAACGTCGCATACGGACTGAAACTGAAGAAGCTCCCCAAAAACGAGATCAGCGAGAAGGTTGAAAAGATGCTGGACATCGTGGGTCTCGCAGACAAGGTATCCCAGTATCCTGCGCAGCTCTCCGGCGGACAGCAGCAGCGCGTGGCGCTGGCGCGGGCTATGGTGACGGCCCCGAAGGTCCTTCTGTTGGATGAGCCTTTAAGCGCTATTGACGCCCTGCTCAGAAAGAACCTGCAGATCGAGATCAGAAGGATTCAGAAGCAGCTCGGAATCACCACGATTTTTGTAACACACGACCAGGATGAGGCCATGGTGATGTCCGACATGATTCATCTGTTCCACGACGGCAGAATCGAACAGTCCGGCTCGCCTGAGCAGATCTATACCCATCCGGCGACAAAGTTTGCCGCAACCTTTATCGGCAACTACAATCTGCCGGATGTCCCTGCCTTCAACCGGGCATTTCAGTGTGACTTCCGGAATGAAAGCATTGCCATACGCCCCGAGATCATTGTGCTTGGCAGAGAGCCGGCCGAAAAGCAGGAGGACTGCCTGATCTGTGAAGGAAAAATAAACAGCTATATTTCTCACGGAAACCTGATCCGGTACACCGTCGATCTTGACGGACTGCAGCTGAATGCCGATGTTGTCTACGGCAGCCATATGAGCTTTGATCCGGAAGACCGCGTTTTTGTCTGCATCAAGAAGGAACAGATCATCTGCCTGTAGCGCGTAAAGGGTATCCTGCATGTACCAGATATTTGTAGTTGAAGACGAACTTCTCATAAGACAGAGCATCCGGAATACCATCGAACAGATGCAGGGGCCCTTTGCATTTTGCGGGGAGGCATCTGACGGAGAGATGGCTCTTTCCATCATGCAGGACCTGATGCCGGATATTCTGGTGACGGATATCCGCATGCCGTTTTTAGACGGTTTCGGCCTGATCCGTCACGCCAAATCCATCATGCCCTGGCTGAAGGTGATCATCATCAGCGGGTATGGTGATTTTGAGTATGCCAGAAAGGCGATCACATTAGGCGTGGACCAGTACCTGCTGAAGCCGGTGCGCTCCTCCGAACTGGTCAGGGTGATCCGCGAAACGGCGGAACAGATAGAAAAAGAAAAAACAGACAAGGCACTGCCGGAAGGATTCGATGAAAAAGTGGTGCAGAATGCCCTCCGGAAGCACTTTATGCAGCAGCTCCTGTACGGAGGGACCGAAACCGACGTGCTGCTTGAGCAGGCCGCCACGCTGAAGCTGGATATCATACGGCCCTTTTATCTGGTCAGCGTATGTCAGTTTGAAACCAGCGATCAGGATCACGGACGGCTGGTCAGCATTGTTCAGAATATCCTGCGTGACCGGGACCAGGTTCTGTATTATTTTAACGCGTCGGACCAGCTGACGCTTGTCCTGTGTGAGAACAATGAAGAAGAGCTCAATGAACAGACCTGTCAGATCCTTCAGATCCTGAAGCATGAGGTGCGGGACGTGAGCCGGGTGGTCACAGCCGTAATCGGCAACCAGGTGCAGCGAATCGGGGCAATTGCGAGAAGCCATAAAGAAGCCGTGGGCCTGCTGAACCATGTGAGCGGCATTTCCGCCGGACAGATCCTGCACATGGACGACAGGGAGCAGCTGACAGCAGATGTCATCCGGTTCAGCGGCCCCTTCCGGCAGGAATTTCTGCAAAAGCTCTCCGGGGCTTCCGCTCCGGATGTTCCGGCTCTTCTGGAGGAAATGCTGACGGGGGAAGGCAGCGAACAATTCCAGAGCAGGCTGATGCGCTATTATGCACTGGTTTTTCTTCTGAAGCTCGCTGTGCAGAACGCTGGCCCCGGCAGACAGGAGAACAGTGAAGAAGACATTGCCGACAGGCTCAGCCGGCAGTTTGACGTTTTCATGGCTTCCGTCCGGTATGAGACGTTCCGGGAAACCGCGGGAGAGCTTCTGAGGCTGATCGCGGATTCCCGGCAGCTCCATGCTGCAGGAGACAAATACAGTCATGTCATTGCTCTTGCGGAAACCTATGTGGAAAAGAATTTCTGTGATCCGAACATATCTCTGATCAGCGTGGCGCAGCATGTGGGGATGAGCGCAGCCCATTTCAGCACGGTTTTTTCCCAGCACGAAGGCAGGACCTTTATCAGCTATCTGACTTCCCTCCGCATGGAAAAAGCCAAGGAGCTCCTCACCTCCACCAATGCCAGGCTGTCAGACATTGCTCTGGAAATCGGATACAACGAGCCGAATTATTTCAGCCATGTCTTCCGGAAAACAGTGGGGATCACGCCAAAAGAATACCGAAATGCCGGCAGATCCGGCTGATCTGTCAGTATCCCCGTCCTTCAATCACGGATTCCAGAAGGTTGGAGGCATCAAATGAGACTTCCTCTACATAGGTATATTTGAGAGGGGTCTCTCCTTTTTCCAGCTGCTCAATGATTTTGCGGACCCGGGGACCGTGAAGCGGGTTGCACTCCACATCATAATTGATTTTCCCGTCCAGGATCAGGTGCAGCGCCTTGCTGCTGGCGTCAAAAGAAAGAATGGTGACATCCTTCCCCGGTTCGATGCCGGCTGATTCCAGGGCTTCTATGGCACCGTATGTCATATTGTCATTTTCGGAATACAGGACATTGAACCCCACGTCCAGTGAGAGCAGCTTCTCTGTCATTTCCTGACCCTTGGCCTGTGTAAAATCCCCGGATTCCCTGAATATCAGGCTCCAGTTATCGTGAGCGCCGATACCGGCGTCCAGCCCGCTGGTCCTGCCGATCTGGGCAGAGGAGCCGATGCTTCCCTGCAGATGCGCGATCCGCAGAGGCCTGTCCTCCAGATGGTCCTCCATCCACTGCACCGCCTTATCTCCCTCACTTCGAAAATCAGAACCAACCCAGCAGGTGAACAGATCCGGATCACTCGTCTCGATCATCCTGTCTACAATGATCACGGGGATTCCTGCGTTCTTTGCCTCTGTCAGGACGGTATCCCAGCCGGTTTCTCTGGTGGGCGCCAGCACAATATAATCTACTCCCTGATTGATGAAGTTGCGGATCGCCGTGATCTGTTTTTCCTGCTTTTGCTGTGCGTCCTCGAGGATCAGCCGGTATCCGTTTTCCGCCGACAGCGCTTCCAGCATGCTCTGTGTATTGGCATTTCTCCAGTCACTCTCCGCGCCGACCTGTGAAAAGCCGACGACAATCAGATCGGCATTGTCTTCTGCCTCCGGAGACGGGGCCGGTGAGGCACAGCCTCCCAG
>CADBNA010000105.1 GCA_902795835.1 uncultured Lachnospiraceae bacterium
TGCTCATGATCCCGGCCGTGCTCATGGCCGTGAAGATATTCCATGTCATGGTCATGATTGTCGATATCGTCATCCAGGATCACGGCAAAATCGCAGCAGTCGATTGCGGACTTCTGCACGCGACGGATCTCTGTCCGGAAGCCGTCAAGAGGCAGCGATGCCAGCGCCTGCTCCAGAACCTTTCTGTCGGCGCCCAGGTCCAGCATGGCAGCTGCAAACATATCACCGCTGATTCCGCTCGAAGCGTCAATAAACAGCATCTCTTTTTTCATATCGGTCCCTCACTGCCGCTTTGTTTACTCTGATTTCTGTGATCCCTTCACAGCCAGGCGGTTGATCTGTGTGGCCATATAGCCGGCACCGTAGCCATTGTCAATATTCACGACTGCAATCCCGTTTGCGCAGGAATTGATCATCGTCAGCAGCGCGGACAGCCCGTTCAGACTGGCGCCGTATCCTACAGAAGTAGGCACCGCAATCACGGGATTCTGTACCAGGCCACCGATCACACTGGCCAGTGCGCCTTCCATTCCGGCGACTGCCACCACGCAGTTTGCCTCCTGGATACGGTCCATACGGGACAGCAGCCGGTGCAGGCCGCTCACGCCCACATCATAGATCCTGTTCACCGACGCTCCGAAAAACTCCGCTGTCTGGGCCGCTTCCTCCGCCACAGAGATATCTGCTGTGCCTGCCGTGCAGACAGCGATGCAGCCGCTCCGCTCCCTGTCCGGTTTTTCAATTTTCAGAATGCGTGAGACAGGATCCCAGACCACCTGCGGAAGAATGCCCCGCACGACCTCATACTGATGCTCATCCGCCCGGGTGCCGAATACCTCTCCGTTTTTCTCATACAGTTCACTGTATATTCTGATCAGGAAATCATCTGCCTTGCGGCTGCAGTACACGACCTCCGGAAAACCGGACCGCATTTCCCTGTGCATATCCAGTTTGGCAAATCCCAGCTCTTCAAAAGGCTCCCGGCCCAGCGCGCGGGCTGCCTCTTCCACTGACAGGGCTCCGGACTGCACCTGCCGGAGAATCTCTTCCGTCTTCATGGTATCCGCTCCTTTGGTTTTTTCATCAATTCATACATTCATACTGCCTGTCCGGTAACCCTGAAGATCCAGCGTCACATAGGCAAACCCCATCGCCTTCAGGCCGGTCCACACCTTCTGCCGCAGCTGATCCTGAGAAAACCGCGCGATTTCCTCCGGCAGCACCTCGATCCGGGCCATCTCATTCTCTTCTCCGTGAATGCGCACCCGGACCTGGCGGAACCCCAGATCCAGCAGAAGCTGTTCTGCCGCGCCCACACGGTTCAGCCGTTCTTTTGTGATGGGTTCTCCGTATACAAAGCGGGATGCCAGGCAGGCGAAGGACGGCTTGTCCCAGGTGGGAAGGTTTCTTTTCCTGGAAAGGTCGCGGATCTCCTGCTTTGTCAGGCCTGCCTCCCGCAGAGGACTCGTTACCCCAAGCTCCGCCACTGCCTGCAGCCCGGGGCGATAGTCACCCAGGTCATCCATGTTGGAGCCTTCCGCGACATATGCAATCCCCTCTTTTCGGGCCATGTCAAGGATTATCCCGAATATTTCCTTCTTGCACAGATAGCATCGGTTTTTCGGATTGTGCCGGAAGCCCTCGATTTCCAGTTCTTCCGATACGAGGGTCAGCTGCCGGATCCCGTTTTCCCTGCAGAAATCTTCCGCTTCCCTGAATTCTCTCTCGGGAAAAGATTCGGATCTGGCTGTCACGGCGATCATCCGGTCTCCCAGCACCTCATGCGCCACGGCACACAGGTACGTAGAATCTACGCCTCCTGAAAAAGCAACGGCAAGACTCCCCAGATCCCTGATATACGCCTTCAGTTTTTCTTCTTTCTGCAAATGCGTTTTCCGTTCTTCATTATGCAGATCCGTGTTCATATTCGTTCTTTCTGATTCATCCATCTTTCTTTATTCTGCAGGCTGCAGAGCGATAATTCCTGAAGGCATATCTGCCGTTATCTCCAGCTCGCTTCTTCCGGACCTTGTCAGGCTTCCGGCGGCCTTTTCAAAATCGTCCAGCGTTCCGATCACATCAAACCCGTTCTCTCCCATCCTGTAGTGCATGGGGATCATGATCTTTGCGCCGATCTGACGGTACAGTGCCGCCGCCTGCTTCGCGTCGATCGTGAAAAATCCCCCGACCGGAATCATGGCCACGTCCGCCCCGGACAGTTTTCCGGCCAGATCATCCGGAAGCTCACAGCCGATATCGCCGAAATGTATAGCCCTGCATCCATCCGCTTCCAGAACCGTAATCTTGTTCATTCCCCGTTTTTTTCCGCCGCAGTCATCATGCGGGATGTCGTATGTCGTGATTCTGAAGGGGCTTTCTCCGCCGGGAATGATCTCTACCGCCTCCCGGCAGGCATGGTCGCCGTGTTCATGCGAGCACAGGACCTCATTGGCCTGCAGATGCAGCGGCCCGTATCCCGGCACATGGTCATCATAGGGATCCAGCACGATCCGGTATCCCCGGCAGGAAACCTCAAAACAGGAATGTCCGTAATATCTGATCTGCATACTCATCTTCATTCTTCCTCCGTCTTTTTAACACTTTTTCCTGTCAGCCGGCAAACGGCAGCCGCAGGCTCTCCTGCCGCGCTGCCGCTGTCTTCTCTGCCGTTCTGTTCAGTTATTTCTGTAGTAATTGATCAGGCATCCGTCCAGGATGATCTGCCTCTCATCATCGGTCAGGGTGCCGAGTGTCATGTTAAACGGCTCGGGTTCTCCCTTTCCGTCAGCCGGAATCCGGTATGCCCGGATCTGATCTTCTTTTTTTTCAACAGCCCCGCGGATTTCCGGAAGATACAGGTAATCTCCGTTTTTAAAGGGGAGTTCCCCTTCCGGCACCAGCAGCGGCAGCATGCCCCAGTTAATCAGATTGGAACGGTAGCGTTTTGTGGCATACTCATGCGCAATATTTGCCCAGCCGCCCAGCACTTTCTGGCAGGATGCCGCCTGTTCGCGCGCTGATCCGTCTCCCGGCTTGACGGCAAATATCGTGGATCCGACCCCCAGACGGCGCACACCGTATCCGGCAGGAGATGCCGCCTTCTGACCGCATGCCGCATTTTTTCCTTCTTCCGCCTGCGCAGCCGCGGCAGATGCAGGAAATGCGCGGCAGACAGTCTGCATGACCGGTCCCAGCTCAGGCAGTGCCTCCACCGGACAGGCGGATGCCTCCAGAGCTTTCTGCGCCTGCTGTACTTCCTTTGCCCGGCCCACATACTGCGGATCTTTCCGGGACAGGGTAAATTCCGCCAGTCCCAGCGGATTCGAACGGAAGGAAGAGGTCTCTCCCGAAGGAATCAATTCATCCGTCGTTGTCACAGGATCATGAATTTCAGAGACGACCTTCAGAATCAGGTCCTCGGGGAGCGCCGACATGGCCGGCCAGTCTTTGATATTCGGGCCAAAGCGGATTTCCGCGTTGGGGTCGGCTTTTCCATGGCTGTCGAAGACACGGTGATCATAGATGCGCCCGTCAAAATGATAGACGGGACGGCGGTATTCGCCCGCAAACTCCGTGGCCGGCGTCAGGAGGCCCTGATTGGCTGCCGTAGCGGCAATCGAGCGGGCATCCATCAGCGCGACAGAAGCAATCTGACCATTCTGCACTTTGGATCCCTCACGATTCGGGAAATTCCTGGTGGAGTGCCGGATGGAGAGATCGCCGTTTGCCGGTGTATCTCCCGCGCCGAAGCACGGTCCGCAGAATGCCGTCTTGACGACGGCGCCGGTCTGCATCAGATCCGCAAGAACGCCGTTCCGGGCCAGCTCGGTATAGATCGGCGTGCTGGCCGGATATACGCTGAGCGTAAAATCATTGCAGCCGATATACTGTCCGCGCAGAATGTCAGCGGCGTCACAGATATTCTCAAAACCGCCTCCGGCGCATCCTGCGATGATTCCCTGGTCTGTCAGCAGACGTCCGTCCCGTATTTTGTTTTTCAGTGAAAATTCTATCTTGCCGCCCAGCGCGATCTGAGCCCTCTTTTCGACATCATCCAGGATATCCGCCAGATTGGCGCAGCATTCTTCAATGGTGTAGACATTGCTGGGATGGAACGGCATGGCAATCATCGGACGCACCTTGTCCAGTTCCACGCAGATTACGCCGTCATAATATGCCGCCGCTCCGGGGCTGAGTTCCGCGTATTCTTCCGCGCGGCCATGTTTTTCATACCACTCAAGGATCCTGTCATCTGTCTGCCAGATGGAAGACAGACAGGTTGTCTCCGTTGTCATGACATCTATGCCGATGCGGAAGTCTGCGGACAGGTTTGCGACACCCGGCCCAACGAATTCCATCACCTTGTTTTTTACATATCCTTTTTCAAAGACCGCGCCGATAATGGCCAGAGCCACATCCTGGGGGCCGACGCCCGGCACCGGTCTGCCGGTCATATAGACGGCAATGACCTCCGGCATCGGAATGTCATACGTTTTCTCCAGAAGCTGTTTGACCAGCTCCGGTCCGCCCTCTCCCATGGCCATGGTCCCCAGAGCGCCGTACCTTGTATGCGAATCAGAACCCAGAATCATCTTGCCGACGCCTGCCATCCGCTCTCTTGCATACTGATGGATGACCGCCTGATGCGGGGGTACATATGCTCCGCCGTATTTTTTCGCGCAGGACAGGCCGAACATGTGGTCATCTTCATTGATTGTCCCGCCCACGGCGCAGAGCGAATTGTGGCAGTTTGTCAGCACATAGGGGATCGGAAATTTCTCCAGCCCTGACGCCCGTGCCGTCTGTATGATTCCGACAAAAGTAATGTCGTGGGAAATCATCTTGTCAAACCTGATCTGCAGGTTCTGCATATTTCCTGAGGTGTTGTGCGCCTCCAGTATCCGCCAGGCCATGGTTTCCTTTTTTGCCTCTGCGGCTGACGGCGTTCTGCCGGTCTCACGGAACAGCCGGTCTGCCGCCTCCGGTCCTTCCGGTATAATTGTGGCGCCATTGACCAGAAACGCGCCGCTGTCTGCCAGTGTGATCATAGATGCTCCTCTCAAATTGCTGCCTGTAATAAGATCCTTTCATTATTTAATCGTAAAGGCAGACCTATCATAAATCATTTGCCGGCATTACGCAAGTTCGGGGCGCCGGAAGAGTGCTCCGGGCAGCCTTCTTTCGCCCTGTTAACGCTTGCCGAAACAGAAAACGCATGATACCATATCTAATAATCAAAGCCCTCACCTGCCGGCTGAACTGCTGTTAATGCCGCTTTGCAGGTGATGACTGACTGTAAGTATCATCCATAGCAGGAGGCTGCCATGCGAATCTGGGGAAAACTCATACAGGACAACCATATGCTGCGTGACATGACAGTTACCGATGACAGCAGCGAAACACGCACGCACAAGATCTTCCGCGCTCTGGAAGAGATCTGCCATGAATGGGATCTCTCTGTCCCGACCTGGCTGGATATAAATATTTCTGATTTTAAAAGACATAAAAAAACAAGATTTACACAGGACAACTTTGTCGGTGAAAGCATTGACTTCGATTATCTGGAACTGCAGATCATCGAAGAGTAATATGTCTGTATTATAAAAAACTGGATGGTTATTATGAAACCTTTTCTTAAAAACACACGGGATAAAAAATGGAAGGCTCTCCCGGTTCTGATGGCGGCGTCCCTGTCCCTCTCCGCCTGCCCTGTGCAGGCCGAGACATCTGATCCGGGGGCCTCATCTCTGCCCGAAAATGAGTCTGTCTCTGATTCTTCTCCCTCGTCACCCAATCTCTGGAATCTGCTGACGACTGACTCAGAATCGGATTCCGGATCAGAAGGCAAAAAGAATCGTTATGAAAGCGGCTGGTACAAGCTGAACAAAGCCGGTGATGCGGCTGCTCCCGGTCAGGACGATGCCTCCGGCCAGACAGGAGACAATTCTTCTGACCAGGCGGGGGGTAGTTCTACTGATCAGACGGAGGACAGTTCCTCTAATCAGACTGCGGGCAGTTCTTCTGTTGAAACGGAGTCCGGCAAAAGTGAAGAGGACCGGATCTCCGAAACGGCGATATCCTCCGGCATGACGCAGCAGGAATACGAAGAAGCTCTCGCAAAGGCCTATGCTGCCGGATATGAAGACGGATTCTCGGCAGGCGCAGAGCTGGATTCTTCCAAGCTGCAGATCCGGTATCGCGGGAAGGGCCTGTCTACAGACGCTTCCACGATGTTTCTGACGCAGGGTCTTCCCGCCCTGCGCACGCCTGATGCCGTAGCGTTCTGCTTCGCCGCCCTTGATGACTACACAGGAGAAAAACAGCTGCAGCTGTACCGGGACGGAACCGTAATTGACCTGTTTCCGACAGAGGAAAGCAGCTCTTCCGTCTCCCTCACCGGCAGCAGCGAAGAAGATGACGCCGATGGCGTTTCTTCATCTGATACAGAGAGCAGCAGCTCTTCCTCTGGAAGCACAGACGGGAGCACGGATGCTTCTTCTTCCGGCACTGCGGACGCAGAGACCTCCTCCGACAGCAATGACGAAGACACCGACGCCGCCTCTTCATCTGACGTGGAGAGCAGCAGCTCTTTCTCTGATAGTACAGACGAAGATGATGCTTCATCTTCTTCCGACAACGAGGATGAAGATGTCGACAACGCCTCTTCATCTGATGCGGAGAGCAGCAGCTCTTCCTCTGAAAGCGCAGACGAAAACGCTGACGCTTCCTCTTCCGACAGCAATGATGAAGACACTGACGCCGCCTCTTCATCTGACGCGGAGAGCAGCAGTTCTTCCTCTGAAAGCCCGGAGAGTAGCGACGAGCCCGAATCTTTCGAAGAACTGGCAGCCGAGCTTCAGGGCTGGATCGACGCCGCCGAAGAGGCGGACCTGCATCTGTCCATCATGATGCTGGATATTGAGACAGGCACGATCCTGGCCTACAACAGTGACGAGCCCTTCTACTCGGCCAGCAGTTCAAAGGCGCATTTTATCGTCAGCCTGGCGAATGAAGAGCCTGAGGCAATCACGAAATACGAAGATACGATCAAAAGCGTAACGATCGACTCTGACAATGACAGCTACAAAAAACTGCAGCAGGCCTATTCCCTGGATTATTACGAAGACTGGCTGAAGGCTTCCGGCGTCAGCAAAGATGTCGAGCTGGATGTCGGCGGATATGCTTTTTACTCAGCAGAGGACCTGGCCCGGCTCTGGCTGAGTGACTATCTCTTTTTTGAAGAAAATGAGAACGGCCAGACTGTCGGAGAATGGTTTGAGTCACCCAATTCCAGTGCCATCCGCCCCACGGTTGATGAGGGTACCGTGACGCGCACCAAAGCCGGCTGGCTCGTGGATTCTGAAAAAGGATATACGACGACAGCTGATGCGGGGATCGTCTATGACGGAGAGCATCCGTACATCATTGCCATCCTTTCAGACTACCCGGCCTCCATGGAAAAGCTGGAGAAATATGCAACACTGCTGGAAAAGATGCATACGGCACTGACAGAAAGCACTCTCCCGGCCGATTCTGAAACCGATCCGGAAGACAATACCGAAGCCGGTTCATAAACCTGACAGCATCACATCTCTGACAGGAGAAAATGGATTGATATCCATTAAAAATCCATAGATGCATCTTCCCTTGACATAATGGGTATTATATGGTATTTTAATTCCATATTAAATGATTTTTGGGGTTTGGAACGAAGCTATTTATCCATTAAATATCCATTTCTGAGAGGGGGCTGCCTTATGACAGCGGAAGAGATGAACCGAATACGCGCGGAACACGGCTTCACCTATGCCTATATTGCGGAGAAAACCGGCGTTCCGCTCGGCACGGTACAGAAGGTCCTGGGCGGAATCACAAAACGGCCGCGCAGGGAGACCGTTGACGCGCTGACTGCGTTTTTATCATCCTTTGCAGAGCCTGGCATGAACCGGAAGGGCTCCGGAGAGAGCAGCGGCAGTGCCCCGGAAACGACGTACCGGACAGAATTGCCCTCTCTTCAGCTGCGGGAAGCGCCCGCCTCGTACGGCTCTCAGATGCGTTCGGAAGAGGCCGGGAGCAAAAACAGCCGTCCTGGGCAGGAACGGCTGTACACACTGGAGGATTACTATGCTCTCCCGGAACGGGAAGGCATCCGCGTGGAGCTGATCGACGGAAAGTTCTACGAGATGACAGCGCCTTCCCTGATCCACCAGATCATCCTTTCACGTCTGTTTCTTCAATTTGAACAATGTATCGGGCAGCATAAGCAGGAATGTATCGTTATGTTTGCACCCGCCGATGTACAGCTGGACAACGACCAGTATACCATGGTGGAGCCGGATCTCTTTATCGTCTGCGACCGGTCGCGGATCCGTCGGGACCGGCTGCCCGGCGCGCCGGACTTTGTCGTGGAAGTTCTGTCTCCTTCGACCAAGTCAAAGGACATGACCCTCAAGACCCGCAAATACCGCAAGGCCGGTGTCCGGGAATACTGGATGGTCGACCCCGATCTGAAAGTAATCCTGCAGTATATCTTCGCAGAAGAAGAAGAGGTGCATATCTACGGTTTTCACGATGATATTCCCCTGTACATCTCCGAAGGGCTGTGCATGATTCATTTTGAAGAGATCTGGAACAGAGTCAGCTTCCTGTATGACGAATAGATAATTGCCTCACAGCCACTTTTTCCAGCGGAAAAACAGGAGAAGGCTGACCGCAATCGCCACGCTTGACGCAATCACAGCAGGATACCCCCATGGAGAAGTCAGCTCCGGCATATTGTGAAAGTTCATGCCGTACCAGCCGACAATCAGCGTCAGCGGCATAAAGATGGTCGTCACTACCGTCAGGATCGTCATGATCCTGTTCTGCTTCATGTCCAGATATGTCTTCTGCAGGTCCCGCAGCTGGATCGTATAGTCACGCACTGCGGCGGCGATGTTGATCAGTCTCTGTATCCGTGTCATGGACAGGTGAAAATACCGAAGATTATCCGACTGGAAAAAGCTGTTCTCATTCTCCTCCAGTTCCTGGGCAAAATTCATCAGCTGTTCATAATGTGAGAGAAGCGCACGGATATCACCCCGGATTTCATTGGCGCGTCCCATCATTGCATCCTCATCGGGTTTTTCTTCCGTAATCAGCTGCTCCAGCTGTTCCAGTTCTTTCTCCATGTGTTCCAGCATCGGGTGGTCTTTCCGGACGATCTGTTCCAGAAAATCGTAAAGAAACCGCTCCAGTCCCGGCTTTTTCCACTTCTTTGTTCTGCGTATGTTCTGGATATACGTCTCAGCCGTTCCGCTGTCATCTATAAAAATGATTCCTTTTTCATCAAGGGCAAATGCAAATTTTCTGTCTTCCCCTGTCAGGTCTTTTCTGTCGGGAATACAGAATGTGCCGGTAAGCGAATCATAGTTGACCTCTGCCTTGGTCGTATGGATTTCCTGCATGAAAGAAGGCTCCAACACAGACTCCAGTTCCATTCCGAGATCAAAGCTGTCCCTCTCGTGCTGCCACTCTTCTGAAGAAAGAAGAGCGACATACTGTCTGTCGCTCTCCCTCAGCTCCTGCCTGCTGCAGGGTTTTAA
>CADBNA010000106.1 GCA_902795835.1 uncultured Lachnospiraceae bacterium
ACCATCAGGATCCGTCCAATCAGGGACCAGTCCGGGCGGATGGTGTGATAGCTCTTTAGAACGATGGGCTGTCTGTCTCTTCTAAGCATGAGGATGACGAAGAGTGAGATGTAGACTCTGGCCACAAAGGTTGAAATTGCGGCACCTGCCACGCCCATGTCAAAGACGAAGATCAGAATGGCATTTCCGGCGATATTCAGAGCGTTTCCGGATACGGATACCAGCATGGGGAAACGGGTATTTCCACCTGCGCGGAAGAATGCGCTTCCGGCCTGAAAAAGAGCCAGAAAGGGGAAGGATGAGGCCGTGATCAGAAAGTAGATCTCGGAATTGTTCATGACATCCGCCTCTACGCGGCCGAAGATCAGGTGAAGCAGCGGTTTGCAGAAAAATACGCAGAGAAGCGCGAGGGTCAGTGCAATGGCGATCACACTGAGGAGAACCTGCCGTGCGGCGCGGTTGGCTTCTTCCCGCTGATGTCTTCCGATGTACTGGGAGCAGATGATGGTACCGCCGGCCGCGAGAGCGGCGAGTATCTGAATAATCAGGACGTTGATGGAATCAGTCAGGGAGACGGCAGAGATTGCCGCGCTTCCGATCCGGGACACCATGATGGAGTCAGCCATTCCCATGAAAGAGGTAAGGAGCTGCTCGATCATGACCGGGATCAGCAGTGCCCAGAGGGCTTTGGTGTCGAACAGGAGGTTGTTCCTGTCGATTTGTTTCTTGTCGTAGAGCTTCATTTTTTTCTCACATTCTAAAAAATACAGCATAAAATCACTTTTACAAACGCAGTGTATCACATTTACAGAGGATTTGCTGAATGGAGAAGCAAAAAAAGTGGCATACTTGCGTACGCTGCAGAGATGAGCAACAACTTTCGGTGAGACCTATACATACAATACAAAAGAGGTATAAGATGGCTTCCTTATTATTGGCAGTGATTTATTTGATTTTTATAAGTCTCGGACTACCGGATTCTCTGTTGGGATCCGGCTGGCCAAGGATGCAGGTGGATTTCGCAGTTCCCTCGTCCTACGCCGGCTATGTGTCCATGACCATCGCATTCATGACGATTCTCTCGGCTCTTTTCAGTCCGTGGGTCATCAAGCGTGTTCACACAAAGTGGATCGTCATTGTCTCAATTCTGCTTTCGGTTGTCGGTCTTTGGGGATTTTCCGTCTCCGGTCAGTATGTCCTTCTCTTTTTCTTCGCAGTCCCCTACGGTCTTGGAGCCGGAGGAATCGACGCGTCGGTGAATCACTACGTGGCCACGCACTATTCAGGTGCTGTCATGAACTTCCTGCACTGTTTCTATGGGGTGGGAGCCGTGATCAGTCCGGTCATCATGGCACAGGCCTTGAAATACGCCGGATGGCAGGAGGGATTTCGCTGGACCTCCTATATCCTGTTGGGCATACTTCTCATATGTATTCTTGCATTACCTTTGTGGCGAAAGAACGAAGAAGAACGTGATGAAGAGAATGTCGAGAGTGCGGGGATCAGAGACACCTGGAAGGTTCCCGGCGTCCTGCCGACGCTGATCGCTTTTTTCGCGTACTGTTCAGGAGAAGGTACCTGTTTCCTGTGGGTTCCCAGTTATTTCGCGGGGACAAGGCCGGGACTCGGGGAGGATGTAATTGCTTCCTTTGGATCTCTGATCTTCGCAGGTCTGATGCTTGGCCGTTTGATCTCCGGCTGTATCTCCAATAAGCTGGGGGATCGGCTGCTCATACGAATCGGGATTCTGGTAGAAATCATCGGCATTGTTCTTGTCATCCTGCCGGTTCCCGGTTATCTTACGGCAGCTGTCGGTTTTGTCATTGCCGGAACGGGAATGGGGCCGGTATATCCCGGGATCCAGCACATGGCACCCGCCAACTTCGGAAAAAAATACAGTGCTGCGGTTATAGGTCTTCAGATGGCTTTCGCCTACGTGGGCTTTACGTTTATGCCGGTAGTCTTTGGACTGCTGCAGCAGGAGCTGGGTATCGGAATCATGCCGGTATATCTGATGATCTTTGCGGCATTGAATTTCGGAATGCTGGAGCTGACCTACAGAACCATTGCAAGGATGGAAAAATAGAGAGTGAACCTGGTACAGAAAAGTAGAGCGACGACATGCCTGTTGAGAAATGCAGCAGACCTGCCGTCGTTTTTTGTCTCATAGGAAATTGCTTCGAATTTCCCATGAGACAAAACGCTCCGCGGGATGCGCAGCTCGCAGATGGGAAGATCGCTTCGCGATTCTGCTCGCGCGCCAAAGTCCTGC